>SIHH01000418.1 GCA_004299065.1 Phormidium sp. SL48-SHIP
GTCAAAGTTTACAAGACTGGGCACGCTATCGTCAGACTCTAACCTCGGAACCCGGCCAGCCCCGCTATTCACTACGAGGGGACTTAATCTGGGGAGAGAAAAGTCCCTCTGTGGTGGCTCTAGGTATTCATATTCTGATGTCAATCATGACTTTAGCGGTGGCGATCGTCTTCTGGAATACCCAAGATGGAATCTGGGGCCAAGATGGAATCTGGGATAGCAACTGCAAATGGCTGGGTGTTCTGGGACTGTTTCTCTTAGGTGGCTGGCTTTGGATTTATGGCATTGCCATTCAATGGCTCTTCCTCAGCAAACTCAGTAAGCAGCGATGGGTGCTTCCTCTCGTGTTAGGGGCAATCATTGGCTTACCTTTTCTAGTCTTAATCGTTTTGGGTCATGATGGGGGCAGTTTTAGTTTTCTCCGTTTGTTTGTCTTTGGGACCAGTCCATTTCTGATGCTCTACGGCGATCTGCTCCCCATCGCCGTCAGTATCTTGTTGGGACAAACCCTCATCATTGTGATGAGTTTGAGACTGTTTACCAGACAACTCAAACGAGCGGGCCAGTCTGAGTTAAAACAACTCATCGACCGTCCCGCGATCGCCGCCAACCGTTCAACATCAGCAAGTCGCTAAAACTGAATCCCCACCCCACCCTGAATCGAGACCCCAGTGCGGTTAGTTTCTTCATAGGCATCGAAGGCAATAATGGCATTGCCAAATACCACCACGTTACTGTTGGCAAACGTGCGATCGATCCCCGGTTGTAAGACAAAACTGGTGGTGTTTCCCACTGGGGTATCTTCACTTCCCGTAAACGCCACGCCGGCCCCGATATAAGCATCAGTTTCCCAGTCAATGGGGATATCATAGGAAACTGTCGGCACAATGGCGATACCACTTCCGGCTAATACCTGAGTTCGTAGGGAAATGGGGACTTCTAACAGTCGATAGCGAACCGCGACCACTCCGGAAACATCGTTTCCTTCCTGTAACCCCAGACTTCCACCCACCCCAACATAACTTCCATAGGCCGCTTGGGCGATCGCGGCCTCACTCGATACCCCCAAACCCAACAGAGATAAACTTAAACCCGCCAATCCCAAAACAGACCGTTGTTTGAGTCCTTGTTTGAGTCCTTTCATTACGCTTTTATCCTCACACCAAAACAAACACCCCCGAATTCTAGCAAATCGGGGGTTGACAAAACGGTTATGATTTTTCTTAATCTTTGTTTTTTGGAACTCAGTTCCAACTTAAAAGCCCGTGACGAGACTTGAACTCGTGACCTCACCCTTACCAAGGGTGTGCTCTACCGCTGAGCTACACGGGCAAATAGAATGGGCCGAGCTGGATTCGAACCAGCGTAGGCATAGCCAGTGGATTTACAGTCCACCCCCATTAACCACTCGGGCATCGACCCATGACTATTTTGTTTGATGTGTCGCGTTTGCGCTCACAGATTTATATCCTAGCACAAGCGTCAGGAAATGCAACCCCCCTTTTCAAAAAAAACCTCAAAACACCCTCAAAACAAAGGCTAAAATCTCCGAAACACTTGCTCTGATAGGGTTTCGGAGCCAGCGGCTAGGGCATAAAAGGCGGGTCATCGGACGGTGGTGGCGGGTTGGGTCGCCGGGTTTTAGCTTGAGGAGGCGCGCTCGGCTTGGGTTGGCGGCGTTTTTTCACCTTAGCCGGTTTGGGCTTCTTACCAATCCCCCGTCCGATAAAGGCAATGTTGAGATAACAGGTTGAGAGGAGGATCCCCGTTAAGCCAAAGCGGGCGATGGACTTCCAAACCCCGAAACGGGACTGTTCTTTAGCACGACTGCTGCGATTTTGCACCCGTTCAACGAGACTGGCACGAAGTGATTGAATTTGTCGGTCAATGGCCTGGGGATTCTCGACAAACTCTTGAAATTGAGCCAGTTGCTCTTCTGTTAACGTTTCCTCACCGAGTAAGTCATTGAGAAGAACCTCGGGATCTTCATCGGCTTCGAGAATCCCGACATAAAGCTGTTGTTGCTGTTGCAGTTGCAGTTCGAGTTGCTCTAAGCTCGCGTTCGCCTCACGGTCGATGTTGGCAATGGTTTGTTGACTCGCAACCACCGCCGCCAAAGCATGAGCGGGAATGAGAACCAGAAAGATGACCCCCAACAGCAGAGATAGACGAACCATCCGGGTTTTGGTGGTTTCAATCCAACGGTCAGTTTCGCTGGCGGTTCCAAGAACCACCTCGCACGCGATCGCCGCCAG
>SIHH01000079.1 GCA_004299065.1 Phormidium sp. SL48-SHIP
CACCTATCATGCAAAATTCCGGTTATACCCTCCCCGTATTCGCCATCGCCGCCGCTAAAGCCGCCTTACTCCACCTACAACAACGCCAGTCTCCCCAAACCGTCAAACTCGACCTCCTACCCGGTGACGCCGAAATCCCCATCGAACAAGTGGCTTGTCTTGACCAGAACCGCGCCTTAGCCATTACTCGCAGTGACCCCGGCGCAAATCTCGACTTAACCCGAAATACGCCTATCTGGGCCGATGTCAGCCTAGACCCCTTTTGCGGTGATTCCCTCTCCTTAGTCGGAGGAGAAGGAATTGGTAAAACCGAAGAAGGACAAGCCGCCATTTATCACTATGCGCGTCGTTTAGCTGAAGCCAATCTCCTAGAGTACATCCCCCAGGGAAAAACCCTGCGGGTCGCTATTATTCTCCCCGAAGGACGACAGCTTGCGAAACGAACCTCCAATGAAGCGTTTGGTGTTTTGGACGGCTTATCACTCTTGGGAACTCATGGTATTGCTCAACCTCATACGGCGGTTGAAAGTTTGGAAAACGCCAAAACTCAGCTTCAGGAAAAATCTCAACAGCACCAGGATTTGATTTTCTGTATTGGGAGTAATGGTTTACAGGTTGCAGACCGATTAAAACTGCCGGAAACGGCCATTGTTCAGGTGGGAAACTGGCTAGGAGCGCTATTAGTTGAAGCGGGATTACGTGAGGTTCGTTCAGTGTTGTTGCTGGGCTATCATGGAAAATTGGTGAAATTGGCGGGCAAGATTTTTAATACATCGAGCCATATTGCGGATGGAAAATTGGAAATTCTAGCGGCGGCTTTAGCACAATATACAGATAATGTCAAGCTCATTCGTGGGGTTTTAGACTGTCCAACGATGGCGAAAGCCTATCAGTATTTAGAGCAAGAAAACCTAGCGGATAGGGTATTTCAAGACTTGTGCGATCGCATCCGCCAAAATTCCCAAGCCTACGTGCAAAAATATGCCAATACTGAGTTAGAAATCGGCGTTATTCTCTTTGAACGCCAGGGAGTGATTGTTGCCGAAACGGCGATCGCCTCCGACCTCATCGCGCGACATCACGGCTAACCGAAATCCCCCCAATCCCGAGTATCATAACAAGAGTAACTCCATCAGCCAGCCGATTCTTCTCTCATGGTCTTAAAAATTGCTCAAATCACCGATACCCATCTCTTTGCAGACCGAAAAACCGCCAAACATGGAGTGGTGACCTGGGACTCGCTCGGACAAGTTATCAAGGAGGTAAAAGCCTGGAATCCAGATCTGCTTCTCCTCACGGGAGACTTAACCCATCATGGCGACCCCCAAGCCTATCAACACCTCATTGAACGCATCGCACCCCTGAGATTACCCACCTACTACATTCCGGGAAATCATGATAATGTTGAAGTCTTAAATCAGACCTTTCAAGCGTCTCCCTTTCTCCCCGAGAAAACTATTCAGCGTCAAGGTTGGCAAATTCTCCTTCTCGACTCGACTTTAGCCACCGCTGAGGCTGGTGAAGGCTATCTCAGTGACACCAGTTTACGGGATTTAGAACAATCTTTAGAGAAGTGTTCTCAGCCAACGGTGGTGGTGTTACACCATCATCCTGTTCCCATGGGATTAGATTGGCTCGATCAGATTGGCCTACAAAATTCCCAAGCCTTGTTAACCTGTTTGCACCGTTATGAGTCCGTCAAACTGGTTTTATTCGGTCATGTTCACTTGCAGTTTGAGGAGGTGAAGCAGGGGATTCACTTCTGTGGAACACCGTCAACCTGTGCTCAGGTTCGCCGTGAAGGGTCTCCCGATTGGGAACAGTATCCGGGGTTTCGTGGTTTAGAACTATTTGACGATGGAACCTATCGCACAACGGTGATACGAGCGAAATAGACCATAATTGCTGCAAGATGGGGTCTAACTACTGTCCGAATTGAGCTAAATTCTCTCGTTTGATACAGATATGATAATGTCTCTTTCTCCCTCTATTGAGAGAGGATGATTCCTTACTGGCGATAGATGGCGGAGAACGCCTCGTTGACTAGACTGAGGATAGTCGAGTTCAGTCTAAGCGTTGTTGGTTTAGATTTGGCAACGTTAACGAATCACTTGCACCCATGACTCCTATAGATGACTCGTCTGGATCACTCGTACAGAAGGAGGTCTTATTGATGTTAGGACAACCGCGATGGATGAAAATGACTCTAGTGGCGACGATCGCCGCCTCGTTAAGCCTCGGTGGACGTCCCGCCTGGGGAAACTCTGAGAACGTGTTTAACCCGCCAGACTATGATCAACAGTCAACTCCTGAACATTTAGATACCGCCGAAGATTGGGAAGTCGTGGGACGCGATGCGGCGGCGGTTGGAGATTATCATAACGCTATTTTTGCCTTTGATAAAGCCATTGAATTGGCCCGAGGTGAGAACCCAGAACTGCTGGAGTTACGGGGGTGGACACAGTATTTAGACCAAGACTATGACGCGGCGATCGCCGACTTAGCCGCCGCCGTTGAACTCTATCGCCAACTCGAACGCCAAGACGACTATCAAAACGCTCTACAAATGCGAGATTACGTCGTCACTCGCCAGTCTCAAGAACAACTATCGGCCGCTCCCGTTGATCTCCAGTGGTAGTTTAATCCGAAATAAACTTCCTCGACCGACTTCGGAAATCACCTCAATTTTACCACGATGAGCTTCAACAATTCGCTGGCAAAGATGTAAGCCTAAACCGCTTCCAGAGCGTTTATGATGACCTTGACGAAAGCGGGTAAAGAGGCTGGCACGATCACCTTTTTCAATCCCAATTCCTGTATCTTCAACTTCCAAAACGAGCCAAGGATTGGGAACCGGAGACCGATAAAATCGCAGTTGAACCGTTCCCTTATCAGTAAACTTAATCGCATTGCCAATCAGGTTCATAAAAACGCGATAGAGTTCCAGGCGATCGCCAACGACCTCACACATCTCTTCCTGAAAGTCTCGGACAATCTCAATCTGCTTATCTTGCGCAATTGGTGTCAGTTCATCTAAAATTTCTTCTAGGGTAGCACAGAGATTAAACGGCGTAAACGTCAGTTGTTTTCGACCCGCCTCATAGCGATAGACTTCTAATAATAAATTCACCATATCCAAGAGGTTATGGTTACTGCGAATCATGGTGGCGATCGCCTCATCCATCGACTCAGAAATCTCCCCAAATGCCTGAGATTGCATCAAATTGAGCATTCGATCCGCCGCCACTAACGGGGTTCGTAAATCATGCGTTAGACGCGAGACAAAATCCTCTCGTTCTCGGGCCATGCGATCGCGTTCATCAATGGTATGCTTTAACCGCAGCAGCGATCGCACCCGTGCCTGTAACTCCTCCATCTCCACCGGTTTACGGATAAAATCATCCGCTCCCACATCCAAACCCTTCACCACGCTCGATGCTTCATGAGCGGTAATCAATAAGATCGGAATATAGGGAAGATCCGGCTGAGTACGTACTCGACGGGTAACCTCATATCCATCCAAATTTGGCATCATCACATCGAGAAGAATCAAATCCGGCGGATTCGACTTAATCTGTTCGAGTGCGGCTAAACCATCCTCCGCTAACTCAATCAGATAGCCTTCATCTTCGAGAATAGCTTGTACAAGGAATAAATTATCCGGAGAATCATCAACGGCGAGGATTCGATCAAAGTTAGGTTCTTGAGGTTCAGGTGTTAGCATTATCAAATGACGATCAAGTTCAGACTCTTGTGACTCCAAGAAAGTCATGAGGCGTATTTATTTATAAGGAACACTAGCTTCTCTCGACTCACGGGGACAGGGATCAAACACAGAACGAGGCAATTCTACCCGAAACGTCGATCCCTGTCCTTGCGAACTCTCAACATGAATACTCCCCTTCATCATTTTAACCAGAGAATCCACAATGGCTAAGCCTAACCCCACGCCGTTATAATTACGAGCTAAGGAATTATCTAACTGTTCAAAGGCGGCAAAAATTCGCTTGAGATGTTCCGGGAGAATACCAATTCCTGTATCCGAGACGGCGATGGCTAGGCGATCTGGAGTCACTTCCCAAATTTGCACCGAAATATCCCCCTCTTCCGTAAACTTTAAGGCATTGGCTAACAAATTCGAGACCACTCGGCGGACTCCTTGATGGTCTTGGAAAACCCGAGGATTCTCGACTCGAGTATCAATTCGTAACTCTAACCCTTTCTGTTCACAGAGCCAACGAGCATTTCCTGCAATCGACGTGACCAACTGTACCAAGTTAAAGGCTCTGGGACGAAGTTCTGACGCTCCCGCCTCTAATTTTGACCGTTCAAGGATATCATTAATCACAGACAACAGTTGCTTACCATTATTAAAAATACATTGTAAAGTTTGAACCTGAACTGGCGTTAAAGAACTATTTTTTTTGCGTAATAGCAGTTGCGAGAAACCAATGATTACATTGAGCGGGGTTCGTAACTCGTGAGACACCGTTGAGAGAAATGCCGACTTTATCCGAGACGCTTCTAGGATCGTTAGATGTTGACGGCGAATCTGCTCCCGTTGTCGTTTCAACTCCTGATGTTGAGCTGCAATCAGGCGATTCTGCTCACTGATGCGGGCCTCCAACTGTTGGCGATCATCAAGAGAATGAGAAATATCGGGTTCCATCTCAGGATCTCGTCCCAGACTCGACAGCCGGTTTGGGGTGCGATCGCCGTCTTGATAGCCACGAAAGAGAACCCGCCAGATCATCGCCAGCCCCTCAGAGGTAAAATAGTGACGATTCACCACCTCATCCGCCCCAACCGCTAACTTACCGGCCTCTAACTCAGGATTATACCCTGTGACCACAATCGGCGTTTGAGGAAAGTCTCGTCGCAACGCAGCCAGCACCGCCTTGAGGTTGAGGCGATCGCCATCCAAGAGGATACCAGCAACCGTTCGGTCCCGCGTACTGCGTTCTCCCGTGGGGTACTGCTGACAAAACCGAAGTTTTGGGCTGATATCCCCCGCCTGGGGGGCTGCAAAGGCTTGCAAGGCCGCTTTAGCGTTAATATCCGTCTCGGCGTCGAAGCCGATCACGAGAATTGGGACGTTTCCATCTGTCATGGGTGGTGGGAACAAAATATCTAGAGTTGATATCGTTCAAGGGTCAATAAGGTGTATAATACGAAGTTATAAATTTTTAGGCAGTTTGTCCTCTATCCTGAGTAAGAGGTTCAGCAACCCAGATAGAGGTTTGCCCCCTTCCTAAAGATTTAACCCAAGAAAACAGTCAATAAAAACTGTCTTGATTTTGCCAGAGTAGATCCGGTATCGCAAGTGTGTGTTCTCTCGATTCGCCCCTAAACTTGACCCCAGTTTGACCCGATTTCCTCCAATGGTATAGGGTTGAACTCGTTCTCTTAGCCGGTAAAACGCTCTAAAACGTCTTTATAACGTCTTGATATAGATAGTATGATTCGCACCGTATTGATCGAAGACCACGAACTCACTCGCGTTGGCATCCGAGCGGCCCTCGAGCAAACCGGCGTCATTGACATCGTAGGAGAAGCCGCCACCGGCCAAGAGGGGTTAGCCGTGCTTCAGGACACCCAACCCGATGTGGCGATTCTCGATATTGGCTTACCCGATCTCGACGGGATCGAACTGTTACAACGGTTTCGTCAGTCCCACGAAGATAGCAAACATCAGGTCAAAGTCTTAATCTTGACCATGCACGACAACGAAGACGCGGTTCTAGCCGCCTTCGCCGCCGGTGCAGACTCCTACAGCATGAAAGATGCCAGTTTGGAGCGTCTCCTCGAAGCCATCCAACTCACCCATGAAGGGAATACCTGGATCGACCCCAACATCGCCCAAATTGTTCTGCGTCAAGCTCGCAAATCTCAATCGGCGGCCGCCTCAGTTCAACCCCTCCCTTCAGCGACATCCAACTCCCTGACCCCAACAGCCATCGACGATGTGGAGTCCGCTGAGCGATGCGATGACTCTCGCAACATCGACGGCGTCGACTCGGAAGTGCAGCAGTTAATGGAATCCGATCCCCTCACCAAACGAGAGTTAGAGATTCTCGAGTTAATTGTCGGTGGCTGCAACAACGCCCAAATTGCCGAAAAGCTCTATATTACTGTCGGAACCGTTAAAACCCATGTTCGCAGCATTCTCAACAAGCTCTGCGTGGACGATCGCACCCAAGCCGCCGTTCGGGCCTTGCGATCAGGGCTAGTCAACTAATCTGAATCCGTCCAACGGGGTCGCCCCGGTTTTAACTGCAACTCCCAAGTTCCCAACTGAGGATTGTCCACCCGCAGCCGGCCACTCCAGAGCGGTTGATTGACATAGGGACTCTCCAGAACCGGGGTATCGGTCCGGGATTGTTCCGTTCCATTAATACGTGCGATCCCCGCTCGGCGGCTGGGGTCGTCGATGAGTTCAAGGCGATCGCCCTCAACGCTGGTATAGATCAGCCGTCCCGCTGTCTCCAAAGTCTCATCATTGACGACGGTCTGGGCCAACGCCGCCTCCACGTCAGCCAACGTCCCATACTCTGAGCGAGCCAGAACCTCCGTAATCCAAGCCGTCTGCTGTCCCTGGGCTACCAAAGCTAAATAATCTTCAGCCTCCTCTAAGGGCATCTCCAGGCGAATCTCATCCCCCCAAGCCCGCGCACAAAGCCAGACGCCTTCAATCTCCCAGACAAACCACTCTCCTATCTGTTGCGGTTCCCCATAGTCCTTAGGAATCACTAAGTGGGATTGTCCGGGAACACCCGCCGCCTCATCTTCGGCCGTCAGTCGCAGTTGATAGAGGCTGGCCCCCTTTTCCTGAAGATAGCGATCGCCGGGACTGCGTCCTGTGGCCCGGGGACTATGATAGGTTCCCCCCAAACTAATCACGGCATTCTCCCGACGCTGGCGATCGCGCACCACTAATTTATACGTGGCATATTGAGCGTTAATCGTCCCCTGAACCTGGTAACTGCGTCCAGGAGTTTGCAGGGTTCCTAAACTATAGTCGGGGGTGACATAGAAGGTTTCCCAAAATTGGTTGTCCTGATGATAACTGTAATAACTTGGATGACTGGCCCGGAGTTGAAAGGGAAGGGGAAGCGTTTTCTGAGCCAGCGATCGCAACTGAGCCGGGGGACGATAGCCACTCGTGGCCGCTAAAATCGCCAGACGATAGGCTTCACCACCCATCTGCTCGACAATACGCTCAATCTCCTGAGGATCATCACCTCCCCACCAAATCCAGGCCAACGCCGTCAAACCACTGTTCCAAGTCTGGCGATCGAAACCGCGACTTTCGGCCCCGCCAGCGGTTCCCCAACTCAATCGTAGAGCGATCTGAGTCGATAACCAATCCAACACGGCCCGGGCCAACTGTCGCCGTTCAGGGGTTTCGGCAAAGTCATAGAGATTCAGCAACGCTCCGATGCTATAGCCATAGTAAATCGAGGAATGAAATTCTCCTTGGCCAATGGTGAGATATTTCGTCAGTTCCGCCCTGAGCCAAGCATCGTGAGTGGCCAGGAAATGGGGATGACTGACGGGAAAGCCGCTGCCGTCCATCATGGCTAAACCGGACATATACTGTTGCCAGAGATGATTTTCCGTACCGCCCTCGCCCCATTCAAAGATGCGTGGCGATTGCAACATACTGCGATAGGCCTGACGAACCGGCTCGGGTAACGACTCTTGAAACAGGAAAAATAGCCGCACATCATAAAGACTGCGGAAATGATAGAGATCCCGTTTATCGTTCTCCAGACTTAACCATATGTCCCAAATCGGCCCTTGTTCCTCGCTGGGGGTGAGGCTAAGTTGGGCTAACATCGGCGGTAGGAGATATTTGTGGGGATCATAGATATCTCGGGAACGCCACCACTGATCGAGTTCCTGAAGATCGGTATCGGCTAAGGCTCGCCGGACGGCCAGACTCCGCGCTGCTACCCCGATCTCGATCGCCTCATTGGTGCGCTGCGCTTCCGTCAGAACCATCTCCGCTGTCGCAACCGGGGAGGGGGGCGCCAGGACCTCACAACTGCTCAAACCCGGCAGAAGTAAGAGGAGACTGAGAGGAAGCCAACGAGAGTCCACGGCTGTTGCTGAGGTGAAGAGGGAGATGCCTCTACTATCGACGCTCTCGGGCGGCCCTGTCAACAACAACCGGGATGAAGAGACAGGGCCAACAGCGTTTTAGTCGACGGTCCAGGGAACCTCCTCTTCAGGCCCCGTCGCTCCCTGGTGCAGCTCATGTTGACGACGAGCATAAATCTGCTCGAACGGCTCGACGGGTTGAGCCAAGGCTCCCGCTGAACGCCGTCTCTGCTGTTCAGGCTTAATGACGCGCTCAATCAGGAAGTCAATGGTTTGTTGCTTAATCCAACCGCGATCGACAATCACTTCTGAGAATTTCTTGCCCGTTACCTGCTGATCATAGGCCGCCACTTGAATTTGAGCCGGTGTAATGAGTCCAGCTTCGAGTAGATAGGCGCCTAGACGTTTGCGTCCTAATCGCGATGTGGGTAAGTGGTTTTGGGTTGCTGTAATGGTTGAGTTATACATGATTAAATCTGATGCTCTCCGTAATGTCCGTAATATCCGTAATGTCCGTAAGTTAATGTCTGAACTGTGGCAGGACTGCCGCCACAAGGCATCTTATTCACCCCAGAGAGAGTCATTCGCAGACTCGGCGATCGGCTAATGCTCTCGATAACCCTGATTGCAACGACCCATCCGACGCCTAAAGCCCATGGCTCGAATAGGATTAGGTCTGTTGGTTTGACATTTTTGTCAACACCGTTGACAAGACCGTAGGACGATTATAACTAATTTTTGATTTTTTTGCGTATATCCACGCAGAAAAAAAACTTTATATTTCTTAATCTCAAAACGTCACCGTGTATCTACGGTGAATCGGCGAATAACGTCACCCGGAGGTCGTTATTTGACGGCAAACTGGGCGATCGCCTTTTGCTGTTGAGCATAGGTTCTGAGGTCTCCCTGTCCCAAGCCAAGATGTTCCAAGCCAAGATGGGCCGTTAGAAACAAGGCGATCGCCTCAACCATAATTTCTCGTCGGGGAGATTGGGGAACCCGAGTCGGTTCATCGAGATCGAGAACTGCACCAATCGCCTGAAATGGATGGGCGATCGTAAAGTGATTGGCCCCGTCGAGCAGTACGAGATAACTATCGTCCCGTCCGCCGGCGATCGCCTCGTCAAAAGTACGCACCACAGGGGTTATCGGCGTATCCCACCTCACCCCATACTGCTGCCCGTTTTTGCCAATCACTCCATCCTGAGTTCCCCCCATCAATAACAGCGGCAGGCGATCGGGCAAGGGTAAGATGGTCCCCGGGTCATATCCCAACTGTTGAACGGCCGCCATATGGCTTCCATAGCTAAACGCCGCCTTCACCTGGGGAAAAAACTCGGGACTGGCACTTTCGATCGCCACCCGGCCCCCCGCCGAATGGCCGCCGAAGACAATGCGATCGAGATCCAGATGTCCCGCCAAAACACTGTCCTCCTGCAATTGCTCTAACGCCGATAAGAGCGTCGGCACAGCGGCCGCCGTCGCTTGCGTTCCATACACCTGGGGCCGCAACGCCTCCAGCGTCACCCCTGGGGTTAATCCCACCAATCCCGGTAAATTTTCTCCCACCCAAGAAAAGGTCACCACCACCAAGCCACGCTCGGCCAACCCCATGGCCAGCCAACGATAGAGACAAGGCTCACAATTGATTCCATTGAAAAACAGAACCACCGGGAACGGCGATCGACGTTCATCAACCGCTTGACTGGGGCCTTGAGACCTCCCTTGAGACCTCTGTGGCCCCTCAGCCGGATAAAACACTTGTAAATGCAAGGTGTCATAGGGAGGAGCCGCCTCTGCAACCCGCGCTGCGCGAAAAATAATACGAACCGGGGAGGAGTCCATAGACATCATCTGACTCTAATAATTGACCATTAGCCCTGCTATCGGCGTTAATCTTTCCCGCCCATGTTCTTAACATCGATTAGCTTACGGAGCAAGTCGTACCAGAACGATGCCCCCATCGAAATCGCAATTCCGCTAATCAACCAACCCACAAGACGTTTGAGATAGAGAAGGGGATTACCGATACGCCAGTTTGTAGCCGGAATCTCCCAGGCCTGTTCCGCTGGAATCTGTTGGCGACGAATATCCCGATTCCAGCCAATGGGAAGCGACACATCGTTAAGTTGATCTCGTACACTGCGTTTGACCTGCTCGATATTATCGCTTCGATTCACTTCCACTTGAGCATAATCACTGACCGTTTCCCGCAATACTGTATTTTGCGAGAGGCTATCAATCATAAAAAACGTATCTGAATTGGTGGCAATGGCAATCACAAAGCCAATTAAAATCGCAATTCCACGGGCATTGCGACGATAAACACCACTGGCTCGGGTCATTGACTTATCAAACCAATCCTCTAACTGAGTTTGTAAATCACTAATTTCCTCCTCTAAACTTTCTTTACGGTGTTCCACCCTTTCCGTCAGTGCTTTGAGGCTATTTTGCAGCGAATCCGGTAACTCCGGCATGGCATCAATAATTTTTTTAAAGCCTTGATAGGTTGGACTATTTTTGTCCTTAAATGCTTGCTCTAACTGCTGATAAATTTTGGGTTTATCACGGACGAGATCAATCAATTCCTCTAACGTGGGGCGTAACGTTTCTAAAACCCTGGGCTTTTCCGCTGGGTTGTAATAGCGATCTTTCTCATAGTTCAACTCGTAGAGAAAGAAGCGTTTAATTGATTCTGGCTCTTGAATAAATTCATTGCAATAGCCGATATAGCTATTCAAACTATTCTCCATTCGGTCAATCGTCGCCATGAGATTTATCCCTCCATCGGCAAACTCTTGGCGCGTTTTATTCCAATCTCGGGTCATTTCTCTGAGACGTTCTGTAGCCAACCGTTGCGATTCTGGCTTCCGTAAATGCCGACCTTTTTTGAGCAGCGCCGATATTTGCCGTGCCTGAAATTTCTCAAGTCGGGATACCGTCACCAATCGTCCCACCTCCGACATCTGAAACGTTTTTAAAATCGTTGAAGCGAAGGTATCCGATGGAATATAAGACGGGGCGCTTGTTTGATTAGCAAAAGGATTTTTTAAGGTTGCCTTGGGATTGCCGAATAGGCGAGAAAAAAAGTTATAAACCCCAGAAATGATGGTATATACAATATTAATAAAAGTATTGGATACACTACGATTAAACTCAGCCAGTTTACCCTTTGCCTCTTGATTTAGGCTGCGAATCAACGGATGAGAATAAAGCCGCTCTGTTAAGACCTGAGCCTCCTGTTCACGCTGCTTAAGCTGAGGGTCAATTTCCGACTTTCCGCCCCCTTCAAGCAACACACGGATGGAACTTCGTAAATGTTCCGCCCTCCATTGCAGAAGCGTTGTAATGAGTTCATGAATTTCCGACGATAATAAACTCAACGTTAAATAAACAAAGATAATGCCAATCGCAATATCCACAACTAGAGGTAGATTCATGATCAACTCCTAACAACAGGCAACCGAGTCTTGAGGATTCCCAATTCCTTCAACAACAGAGTCGTTGACTAGAATGAGGGAGAGAGCGATCGCAGCTATGATTGACAAACCCCAATCGCTCAGTTCAGTCTAAAGGAAAGTTCGGCGATCGCAGCCGCCTCGTCACAAAATGTTGTCCGCCCCATTATGATGCAGTCGTCTGTCTTCGCCGAGATGCAACGGAAGTTCCGATCAAGCCGTAGCCCCTACCGCGACTTAGCTTGGAGTCTTCTCCTCTGGGGCGTTGCCCTAATCCTTTTTACCCGCGGCCTCGATCAGCTTCCCCTGCGAGATTGGGACGAAGGAACCGTCGCCCAAGTCGCGCGAGAAATCTGGCAGCATCCCGACACCTGGCTACATCCAACCCTCCATGGTCAACCCTACCTCAACAAACCCCCCCTACTCCATAATCTCATCGCCCTAAGTTACCATTGGTTCGGCAGCGCCGATGCCGGCTCCGCCCGTCTCCCCGGAGCCATTCTCACAGCTACCTCCGTCCCCCTCCTCTATTACCTAGGACGAGAACTCTGGCCTCATCGCGCCCCCGCCCTTTGGGCCAGCATCGTCTATCTCACCTGGCTGCCAGTCGTGCGTCATGGACGCTTAGCCATGTTAGACGGGGCCATCCTCTGTTTCTGCCTCCTCTGGATGCTCTGCCTGCTGCGAACCCGTCGTAATCTCCGCTATGCCCTCGGTGTGGGTCTTGCCTTGAGCCTCGTGGGCCTGACCAAAGGCCTGATGCTGGCCCTACTCTTTGGGGCGATTTCTCTCGGCTTTCTCCTCTGGGATACACCGCGTCTGTTAACTCACCCTGGGTTTGGCCTGGGGATGACCCTAGGAGCCGTTCCTCTGGGGGCTTGGTATCTGGCCCAATGGACCTATTACGGTCAGGACTTTCTCATCGAACATTTGCTCAATCAATCGGCTCATCGCGTTTGGCAGGCGGTAGAACGCAATAGTGGCCCCCCCTGGTATTACCTCATCGAATTCCTTAAATACGGGTTCCCAGCCCTCATCTTTGTTCCGGCGGCCCTGAAGCGAGTGTGGCAAGACCAGAATCTGAGCTGGGCGCGATTGATTCTTGTTTGGAGCGGTGGCTATTTTGGGGCAATTTCCCTCATGGGAACCAAACTTCCGTGGTATAGTTTGCCGATCTATCCCCCGTTAGCCCTGGGGGTGGGGGTGATCCTGGCCGATATTTGGCAGCAGTTACAACAACAAGGACACCCGAGCCGGGACCCTCGTCCGTGCTACCCCAAATTGTGGCGGTGGGGCTTTGTGGTGATGGCCCTCGTGGCTTGGGGTGGGGCGGCCATCCTGGCCGCATCCCTGATGGAGTCCGGGTTCCTCGACCATGAGATGACCCATTTGACGGTAACACTCCTCGCCGCCGCTATGACCCTCACCATGACCGCGAGCTTAATCGCTCAACGAAACCCGATGATGCCAATGGTGCTGTTCTGGGGCTGGTTGATTAGCCTGTTATTGTTCGTGACCTCATCTGACTGGGTTTGGGAACTCAACGAAGACTATCCGGTTCAACCTGTGGCGACGATGATTCGCGAAGAGACTCAGGGGGAGCCAATTTATACCTCTCATCCCTACGATCGCCCCTCCTTAAATTTCTATGCTAACCGCCCCATTATCAGTGCCAGCCCTCACGAACTCTACCAACACTGGCACGGCAACCAACGGATCTGTTTACTCCTGGATTATGATAGCTTTGAACAACTCGGCCTCGATGGCGGAGCAATTGTGGGACGGACTGAAGATTGGCTGTTACTTTGCCATGAGGAGCCGGGAACTATGGCGAGTCCCACTCGTTCTCAAGGGTGGGCGTTTCCTCCAAGTTAGGGGGGTAGTTTTCAGACTCTGAGGCTTTTAAGGAGACCACCGTGAGACTCAAGGCGATCGCCCCGATCACGACAATCCATTTTAATCCCCCAGCATCTCGAAGCAGTCGCGAGAGCGGACGACTTTTGCGACGTAAGACTTCCCCTGTGTTCAGACTCAGTAGGGGAACTTGCCCAGATAGGGGATCTCGAACATAATGCCCGCTCCAACAGACCACCAAATGGGTTTGACATGAGGGACAAGTATAGAGTCCATTGAGGAGTTTTCCAGCGGGGACCCGATTACGATGATGACAAATCGGGCAAGTCAGGGAATGGGTGTCAGATAGCGGGGCGCTCATAACCGGGTTGACGTCGATAGAGGTTAAATTGAGGTTGAATGACTGAGGTTGCCAGAGATCAAGCCAAGCGATCTCTCCATCCTGGTCAACTTTGCCTTGGGGGGCTACTTCTTAATGTAATACGATTTTTTGGCAAGGGAACAGCGATCGCCCCGGGCGTAAACCCGGTTTATATCGCACAAAAACCAAGATAGAGTGGGAATCATGGCAATTTTGCTCGATTTAAGACTTTGCAAAACTTAAAGTGAAGTTCCAATTTGGGATCGGCTGGGCCTCAATCTCCTCTACTGGAGTAGCGCTCCCCTAACCGGGAGCTTGTCTGATTCTTGCTGGGTCTCGCAGTGTTCTGGAATGGGTATGGGTCAATCGTCTTCCCTAAAATCTCTGAGTCGCTCCGATCAGGTTCAACAGGGGGTTGAGGAACTCCGTCAATGGTTGTGCGATCGCCTACAACTGGGCTGGGCCAACGCTCCTAACCG
This sequence comes from Phormidium sp. SL48-SHIP, assembly GCA_004299065.1. Taxonomy (GTDB): domain Bacteria; phylum Cyanobacteriota; class Cyanobacteriia; order Cyanobacteriales; family Geitlerinemataceae; genus Sodalinema. Next base: position 14,256 of record SIHH01000079.1, read on the forward strand.
CGAGGAGTGGGAGCGGATTACCGCCCATATGATTGACGCTCAAGCGCCGGGATTAGCCCGACGAATGCGATCGCTGGCTCAATTAGCCGCCGACGGCTTCCCCCCAACCTTTTTTGAGGAACTCGGGGAACTTTGGCTCTTACTTGAAGGCTATCAGCAGCGCCAATCTCTACCCGAGTCGTTGCTTAACGAAGTGCGATCGCAACTGGGGTGGACGCAGCGAAAAGCCGATCTTCGGCAACGTCCCGGACTCTGGGATCATTGGGTCGTCGTTGGCCAAGTCCGAGGGCAAGAAGCCACCGGCGCCACCACCCTGAACCTGCAACGGACCTGGCTCTGGGGATTGCAGCAGCACCGCTTCGCACTGCTGCTCGACTATGTTCACCATCGCCAAGCTCTCCCCAGTGACCTTTCCCCAGGGAGTAGCTGGACCGCTGAACTGGTCTTCTACGATGCCGCCTTACCCCAACGCGCCATCCTCAAGCATCCCCAAGCCACCTCAACCCCACCCGTTCACCTGCCAGGCTATCCTGACATCGAACAGGGCCTGAGCGCCTATGCTGAAGCCCTAGCCGTGTCTCCCTGGTGCGATCGCATCCCCCTCAGTCTCAGTCAAATCCAACCCCTCAACGCCGGAACCCAACTGCGAGACCGTAGCGGTCAATCTCTACCCCTCTCCCCACACTTTCAACAAGGCTGGCAACTGATGGCCCTCAGCGGCGGCCAACCCCTCAGCCTATTTGGTGAATGGGATGGTTGTTCTTATCTGCCCCTGGCAGTTATCTCCCCAGAACGCTTGGTCAGTTTTTCCTCATGCCTCAGGAGTT
>SIHH01000080.1:0-2088 GCA_004299065.1 Phormidium sp. SL48-SHIP
GTCGATGCCACCATAGTAGAACTGGGTGGCAATTTCCTAAACTAGATCCAGAAAACCGTTCAACCGGGAGTTAAACTCACAATTATGGCAACCTATCTCATTACAGGCGCCAATGGCGGCATTGGTCGTGAATACTGCCGACAACTGAAACAACGGGGCGATGAGGTGATTGCCGTCTGTCGTTCGAGTTCCCCAGAATTAGACCAATTGGGGGTTCGCGTCGAAACGGGCGTTGATATTACCTCTGACGCGGCGGTGGCCGATCTCGTCTCTCGCTTAGATGGGAAACCTCTCGATGTTCTCATCAATAATGCTGGGATTTTGCAGTCGATTCCTCTCGAACACCTAGATTTTGACGGGATTCGCCGCCAGTTTGAAGTCAATGCGATCGGCACGTTGCGCGTCACTGCGGCCCTGTTGCCCAATCTCTCTCAAGGGTCAAAACTGATTCTCATGACCAGTCGCATGGGATCGATTGAGGATAACACTTCGGGTGGGTCCTATGGTTATCGGATGTCCAAAGTCGCCATGTCGATGGCGGGTAAGTCTCTCTCCCATGACCTGAAACCCCGAGGCATTGCCGTGGCCATTCTGCATCCGGGCCTCGTCAGTACCCCCATGACCCATCACACAGGAATACCCCCAGCGGAGTCCGTTGGGGGCTTGTTGCAGCGGATTGATGACCTCACCTTAGAGACGACGGGAACCTTTTGGCACGCCAATGGTGAGGTTTTACCCTGGTAGGGGAATTAAACGAGTGCCGGTTGTTTTTCCCAACGTCCGACGGCATTCCCGATGACGGCCAGTTCTGTCATCAGGTCTTCAAATTCCTCTGGGGTTAGGGATTGGGCGCCATCGGAGAGGGCTTTTTGGGGGTTGGGGTGAACTTCAACCATGAGGGCATCGGTTCCGGCGGCGACGGCGGCTTTGGCCATGGCCGGGACGAGATGCGCCCAACCGGTTCCGTGGCTGGGATCGATGGTGATGGGGAGATGGGTTAGGGTCCGTAACACGGGGAGGACTGAGAGATCGAGGGTGTTACGGGTGTAGCGGCGATCGAAGGTGCGAATGCCTCGTTCGCAGAGAATCACGTTGGGATTCCCGGCGGCGAGGATGTATTCAGCGGCCATCAGCCATTCTTCGATGGTGGCGGAAATGCCTCGTTTGAGGAGAACGGGTTTGTCTTGGGCGCCGATTTTTTTCAGGAGGGCAAAGTTCTGCATGTTCCGCGCCCCTACTTGCAGGACATCGGCCACTTCGGCGATTTTCTCGATGTCATCGGCATCCATGACTTCGGTGATAATTCCCAGTCCCGATTGTTCTCGGGCGGCGGCTAGGAGTCCGAGGGCGCTTTCGCCATGACCTTGGAAGGCGTAGGGAGAGGTGCGCGGTTTGTAGGCCCCACCGCGCAGGAATTTGGCCCCGGCGGCTTTGACGTTTAGGGCGGTTTGCACGATCATCTCTTCGCTTTCGACGGAACAGGGACCGGCGATGGTGACGACGGGTTGATGTTCTCCGAAGAGGACGGGTCCCTCGGGGGTGGTGACGGAAATGTCGCTGGGTTCGCCGTGACGGAATTGGCGGCTGGCCCGTTTGAAGGGTTCTTCGACGCGCAGGACTTGTTCAATCCAAGGGCTGATCTCTTGCAGTTGCAAGGGATCGAGTTCGGCGGTGTCTCCTACTAGGCCGATGACGACTTTGTAGCGTCCGAAGATGGTTTCGGGGGTTAGTCCCCGTGAGGACATCTCTTCGTTGAGGCGATCGACTTCGTCTTGGGGGGTCCCCACTTTCATGACGATGATCATTCAGATTTTCTCCTTTAATACGACGGGTAACAGTTAATCGCGGCTTGTTGACAAGCCTGTTAACGGGCTTGTTAGCGATTCACGGTATTGACGGTTGACACTTGAAAAATTTGTTAGCTTAGGCGATCGGCTGCTTTGGCATCCGGTTCTATCGGGCGACGGTTCTTTTCCCATTCTAGTGAACCTACTCCAGATTTTCCCAGGACTCAGTTTGTTGACAAATGAATAAAAGTATGGTATATACCACCAAAAAAGAGGAGGCCAGTCCGACAGACTCGCCTCC
>SIHH01000080.1:2188-15064 GCA_004299065.1 Phormidium sp. SL48-SHIP
TTCCAGGCTTGTCGCATTCGTCCAAAGTTGGTTTGGAATTCGCGCCACCCCAGTTTACTGCCGGGATCGGCTTCATCCCAGGAGGCGGAGAGGAGTCCGTAACTTAGTCCGAGAACTCCTAAGCCAAAGAGTCCGCTACTGACGAGTAAGACGGCAATGCTGGGGAGGGGAAACCACTCTTTTTGAATGATGAAGTAACTCCCCACTAGACTCAGTACTCCTAGACTGGTGGGGGTTCCGCTAAACAGGGCCATGCGCGTGATCATGCGCCGACTGACGGATTCGGGGATGGGGGCTTTTTGAGGCTGGCCTGAAGGGGAGGCGCTGGGTTTGGGGGCGTTTTTGGCTTTGGAAGAGGCCTTAGGAGAGGCCTTAGCCGATGAGGGTTTGGCGGATTCAGAACGATCCGCCCCCGAATCGGCGGCTGGGGCTGATTTGGGGGCTTTGTCTTTTTTACGCTTTTTCGCCGGTTCAAAGGGCAGGCGATCGCGCGAGGAGTCGGAAGCCATGGTGAGGTTGAGGGTGACGGCAACGGAGACAGTGGATCGGACTGGGGTGGATCAGACTTCGGTTGAGGCGGTTTAACCGCGAATGCCGAGGCGAGTGATCAGGTTGCGATACTCCTCTTCGCTTCTCTTGCGGATATAGCCGAGGAGACTTTTTCGCTGACTAATCATTTTCATCAGTCCTCGTTGGGAGGAGAAGTCTTTTTTGTTGCTGCGCAGGTGCATACTGAGGCGGTTAATGCGCTCGGTGAGCATGGCAACTTGGACTTCGGCTGACCCCGTATCGGTTTCGTGGGTCTGGTATTGGGAAAAGATTTCCTGTTTTTCGGTTTGGGTCAGAGACATAAGATAGGTTTAGAGGCTCGGTTAACTCAGCAATAAACCAATATAGCACAGGGGATGAGGTTGCTGGTTATTTTGGGGTCGGGTCTAGCGTTGTTCTCGTTTTTCGCGATCTTGGCGACGGCGATCGCGCCATTCGGCAAAGGTGAGGTAGGCAATACCGCCGGTGACGAGGGCGAGCAGAACTAGGGCGGCCACGGCGAGGCCGGTGAAGGTGGGGTTAGTCATGGCAAGTTACGGTGAGCTTACGGTGAGATAGGTAATCAGTGAATCATCTTTTGGGCATTATGCCATTGACGCGGGGAAGCGGTGAAGGTGATCCCGCTCAAGATGCTGGGGCAATATCACGGTAGGATTGGAAAGATTGACATCCATCTATTGCTCGGTAACTTAGTTTTATGAATCGATTGGTCTCACGCCTCTTGGCACTCTTACTCGTGGTGGTGGTCGGACTAACCGGCTGTTCAGCCGGGTCTAACTTAACCGGAGATTATCGCCAAGATACTCTGGACTTGGTGGGTAGCTTGCGCGAAGCCATTGAACTCCCGGAGGGAACTCCTGAGAAAATGGAAGCCCAAGCGGAAGCGAAAACCCGTATTGATAACTTTTTCTCCCTCTATCGCCGGGATTCCTCGGTGGCCAGTTTGCCGTCGTTTACGACGATGCACACGGCGTTGGATGCTTTAGCGGGTCATTATCGCTCCTATGGTAATCGTCCTCTGTCGAAAAAGCTAAAAACTCGTTTGGAACAAGAGTTTAAACAAGTTGAAATGGCAGTTCAACGGGGTCGGTAGTGACCCCTTCGATGGGCGATCGCCCAGTTTTTGACGGATTCATGGCGCGATCGCCTGCATTTGGGATTACAGTTGTTTCCTCCACTCTATTGGCCCTATGGTTGCCTCGTTCTCTGCCGGATCGCCCACCGCCTCGACGGCTGTGGGATTTTTGCTCTATCAGCTTTCTCGTGGGCTGTCGGGACGGATTTCTTCGATGGCGATGGCTTTGTCGATGGGGCTGACACCGCTGGTGAGTTCTCCTGAAGCCGCAACGGCCCAATTCGCCCCTTCAAATCCCTGTCGTCTCCCAGCGGAGGCGATTGTGGCCAAAGAAAACCTACGTCAAGCGGCCTTGCAGGGGGATGCTGAGGCCCAGGCGGAGTATCAGCGACAGATTCAACTCCACGCTACGGATTTGGAGAACTGTCGCCGCGACAATTGGCCGCAAAATTTAGCCCTCTGGTTACGACTCTACTCCTGTGATGCCTATCCAGGGGTGTTAGATGAAGTCCTCGATCGCATCGTCAGTCGTGGCTACAACGAGATTTATGTGGAAGTTTTCTACGATGGCCAGGTGTTGTTGCCCCTGAATGATAATCCCACGGTGTGGCCGTCGGTGGTGCGATCGCCCCAGTTGGGCGATCGTGACTTATTAGCGGAGGTGATTCGTAAAGGCCATGAACGAGGGCTAAAGGTCTATGCTTGGCTGTTTACGATGAATTTTGGCTATTCTTACGGACAACGCGGCGATCGCGTCAATGCCATCGCCCGCAATGGGGCCAACGAAACCACCCTCAATCGCACTCGTTCAGAAGATACGGCCTATGACAGCGAACTCCATAGTTACGCCTCTCAAACCTTCATCGACCCCTACAGTCCCGAAGCTCGACGAGACTACGAATGGCTCCTCCATGCTGTCCTAGAGCGGCAACCGGACGGAGTCTTGTTTGATTATGTACGCTATCCTCGACTCCCTGGCCGTGATTCGGTGGCCAGCAATGTTCAACAACTGTGGATTCACGGGGAAGCCTCCCGCAACGCTCTGTTAGACCGCGCTCGTAATGATGTTGCCCGCAGTTTATTGGACCGCTATTTACAGCAAGGCTTTCTAAGTGAGGGAGACATCGAGCGAATTCGCCAACAGCATTCTGACGAAGACCAACCCCGTTGGCAAGCCGTCAGTCGTCCGGCGGTTTCTCTACAAAATTATCTCTGGAATTTGAGTGTGGCTCACGCGGTCCAAGGGATTCTCGATTTTGTCCATCGCGCCGTCGAGCAGGTGAATCCTCATAATATCCCTTCGGGAGCGGTGTTTTTTCCCAATGGCAATCAGCCGGTGGGGGAGCAAGGATTTGATTCCCGTCTCCAGCCCTGGGACCGCTTTTTACCCTCGATGGAGTGGCATCCTATGGTATATGGGGTTTGCGGCGATACCAGTTGTTTAACGGACCAAATGGAACGGGTGATGGCCTTTGCGGCTGAGGAAACTCGGGTTGTGCCGGCCTTGGCTGGGGTTTGGGGAGAATCGGTGACCAATCGCCCTTCTCTGGAGACTCAGATGTCGGCCATTCGTCAGGTGGCCCCGAGTGTGAATTCAGTGAGTCATTTTGCCTATTCTTGGCAGTTTCCTGAGTCCGATCGCGATCGCAAGGCTTGCACCATCCCACGACCGTAACCGATTGACAGACCCTAAGTCATCTTTCATACTTGATTATGACTCTCAGCCACGACTTAGGTTGTCTGCCAACAGCCTCGTTCTACATCCCCCACATCCACGTCCCGGACGAGCCATGGAACTTTTCAGTATCGGACATTCCAACTCCAGCATTGAGGCATTTCTGCATCTCCTCAAACAGCACCAGATTACTGCCCTTGCTGATGTGCGATCGGCTCCCTATAGCCGTTTCTTGCCCCACTTTAATCAAGAGAATCTCAAGTTATCCCTAACCAATGCGGGGATTCATTATGTCTTTTTAGGCAAACAACTCGGGGCCAGACCTGACAATTTAGCCTGTTATGTGGGCAAAAAAGCCCCATATGAAAAAATTGCGGCGACCGAGGAGTTTCAGCAAGGATTAAAGCGACTCATCACGGGGTTGAAAACCCATCGTATCGCCGTGATGTGCGCCGAAAAAGACCCACTCACCTGTCATCGGGCCATCCTCGTCTGTCGTCACGCCAAACAGGTGAATCCTCAAATCAACGTTCATCACATCTTACAAACTGGCGAGTTAGAATCCCAGCATCAGTTAGAAGAACGACTCCTGATTAAACAGGGATTTCAGGCGGTGACGAGTCAGGCCAATCCTGCGGTTCAATTGTCTCTTTTTGCCAGTCCCGAGGAGACGCTCCCCAGTCGAGAGGACTGTTTAAAACAAGCTTATGAACGTCAAGGAGATGAAATTGCCTATGTTGAAAAATAAACCCGGAAAACATGGATCTTTAGGTTTTAGGGTTATCAGAAAAAATCATAGCAGATTAAACCCTTTGCCGTCGGGGCGAAAAATCCAAAAAATCCCCTCCTGGGAGGGGCTAGGGGTGGGTTACCCGACAGGTTGGTATCCAAGGCAACAAATTATTGGTCCAAATTACAGCCGATTTCCTGAAGACTCGCCAAACTCTCGTTTCAGTCCATTTGTAAACCCGTCAACTTCATCGCGACATCAAACATGAACGATTCCATTAAACTCTTCACCATTGGTTTTACCAAAAAAGGCGCAAAAACCTTCTTTGAATCCTTGCAAAATGCCGGTGTAAAACGACTCTTAGATATCCGGCTAAACAACGTTTCTCAACTGGCGGGATTTGCCAAAAAAGCCGATTTAGAATACTTCCTCAACACCATTTGCGATATTGACTATGCCCATCTCCTAGACCTCGCTCCCACCAAAGAAATTGTGGACGAATACAAGAAAAATAAAGGAGATTGGCAACACTACGAAGTGCAGTTTTTAGAGTTAATTCGCCAACGGAAGATTGAAGACAAAGTTTCCCCCGATCTCATTGATGGTGCCTGTTTCCTCTGTAGTGAAGCCAGCCCCAATCATTGTCATCGACGGTTAGTGGCTGAATATCTCAATCAACAGTGGGGAAATGTTGACATTCAGCATCTTTGAAGACGTAAAACTCGGCTTAGATGGCTATGACAACACTCATTTGCCTTGCGAATTCTTGGAAACATCAGGGACGATGTCTAGCGGGGATACATCCCGAGACGGGGCAATGGATTCGACCGGTTTCTGACCTAGAGGATGGTCGCATTCCCCAGCGAGTCGGCTCGATTCGGGTCAAAGAGATTAAACTCCTAGAGGTTTGGGAGATTCCCTTAGCGGAAACGGGGCCGGATTTTGGTTTCGCGTCGGAGAACCGACGGATTTTGCCGGGAACCTGGCGGAAGTTGGGAACGGTGACTGTAGAGGCAATGTTGCCCTATTGTGAGACGGAGACTGAGATTTTGCATAATACACGAGCCTACGTGACGATTCCTCAGCTTCAAGCGTTACCGTTTCAGCAACGACGCACCTTGCAGTTAGTGGAGACGCAACAGTTTACGACAACTGTGGCTCGGGTTCGCCAACAAGGGGGTCATCAATGGAAGGGTGACTTAGTGACGACGGGAGGACGGCGATTGCAGGGACGAATTACGGACCCGGAGTTGGTGAAACGGCTCGATTGGGGCTATGAACCGAGTCATCATTGTTTGGTGACGGTGAGTTTGGGGATGCCCTGGGTTCCCCCGAATTGGCAGGGAGATGCCCCTTGTTGGAAGTTGATTGCTGGGGTGATGGATGGGGGATAGGGATGTTGGCGTGGAACAATCGGCAGTTGACGGTCTCCCAAAAACCCGAACCCTGTGAATGGAGAATAGGGGATTCGAACCCCTGACCTCTGCGGTGCGATCGCAGCGCTCTACCAGCTGAGCTAATTCCCCCAATTGTAGTTATCGACCGTAGCACGATATGGGTTGAATGTCAAGACCTCAGAGACTCACCGCTGGCGTGGGGTTAAACGCCGCCTGAACCCGGTCTAACTCCAACTCCCCCAACGCATCCACCACCCAGTCCGCTCGTCGCTGCAACATATGCACCGGATAGGTATTGGCCACCCCCACCACCTGCATTCCGGCTCGTCTGGCCGCCTCAATCCCGGCGGGACTGTCTTCAATGGCTAAACACTCCTGGGGGGTTAACGCTAACTCAGGATGTTGCTCATTTAACTGGTGTACCGCCAACAAATAGCCCTCAGGGTCCGGTTTACTCGAAGCCGTATCATCCCCCGTCACCCGGACCGGAAACTGAGATAAGAGTTCAATCTGACGTAACACGGGTTCGACTTCTTGCCGCAACGCCCCACTCACCAGGGCTAAATGTAAATTTTTCAGCCGTAGTTTTAAAATAAAATCCACTAAACCAGTATAAATTGGCAACTCATCTAATGCCTCAATTTCTTGGCGGTATCCCTGAGATTTCTTCTCCATTAACCCCTGCAACGATTCCGGCGTTAACACCCGTCCCTGACGCTCCCATAACGCCTGCAACCCGGCGCGATCGCTGCGTCCTAAACAAACCTCTTGAATCTCACTTTTATCCGGTCGTAAATTCTCCGACAACAGCAACTGAGCAATCAACTCCAGATGAATTGCCTCATCATTAATAATGATGCCATTAAAATCAAAAATAACCGCTTTTAACATCGTCACGTTTACTCCATCACAGAACCCCCAGGGGGCAAACCCAGAGGTGTACCCCCGCACATATCACACCCGCATCACACCTAAGCAAAAGCCATCTCCCCTTCACCGAGAGACTCATCTGTGACCCATTCCTGGCCCGGTAGCGGCTTCACGCCTCGGGTGACTTGATGAATCCACCAATGCGTTCGTGTTTCTACGTTAGCGAATCCCGCTTGCTGCATCCAGGCCGCCACATCTCCCTGGGCATACTCAGCAATATAAGGTTCCTCAAACACCTCCATCAACCAGGGAGTTTGCCGTAAACTCTCTTGATTCCCATCGAGAACAATCACCTCGCCGCCAACTCGCAACAGGCGGAAACATTCCCGTAGAATTGCCTGACTCACCGCTGGCGGCGTTTCATGGAACAGCAACGACAGAGAAATCACATCAAAGCTATTCTCCTCAAATCCCGTCTCCTCCGCCTTGCCATGTCGCCAGTCCAGCTTCAGACCCTCAGCCGTGGCCTTATACTGGGCCATCACGAGCATATAGGGCGATAAATCTAACCCCACCACCGTCGCTTCGGGGAACGTTCGTTTCAACACTAACGTCGTTGACCCGGTTCCACAGCCTAAATCGAGAATACGCCGGGGTTGCGATCGCAGCGACTGAATCACCCCCTCCCGTACCCAGTCCTCATTGGGGGGCAACACATAGCGAGTAATCGGATCATAAGACACCGCCGCCCCCGGACTGAGATAACCGCCCTCAACCCCATGAAAATTCCCAGAGCGATAATACTCAGGATAGACCAGTCCCGGCGTGGCGAGGCGATCGCCCTCCATCTGCCAATCAATCCGTTCAAACTGGCGTTTCATGGCCTCGCGGTCCAACAGCGGGTCTAACGCCGAAGCCAAAAAGCGGTCCCAAAGCGTCGTTGCTTTCGTTGTCTGTTCAGACGTCTGTTCAGAAGCCATAGCCAAAATTCCCCGACCATCAACATCTCCTAAGATAGTCCAACTCAGCGATTCCGGGGCAACCGATAGGCGATCGCCCACCCCGGCCCTTCCCCGACTATGGCAAAATGAACCCAGGGTTTACCGATCGCACCATTTCCATGACCAAATTTATCTTCATCACCGGCGGCGTCGTCTCCAGCATTGGCAAAGGTATCGTCGCCGCCAGTTTAGGGCGTTTACTCAAGTCCCGAAACTACTCCGTCTCCATCCTCAAGCTCGACCCTTATATTAACGTCGATCCGGGAACCATGAGTCCCTTCCAACATGGGGAAGTTTTCGTCACCCAAGACGGGGCCGAAACCGACCTCGACCTGGGCCATTACGAACGCTTCACCGACACCTCCATGTCTCGCCTCAACAGCGTTACGACCGGGTCGATTTACCAATCCGTCATCAACAAGGAACGACGGGGCGACTACGAAGGGGGAACCGTCCAAGTCATCCCCCACATTACCGGCGAAATTCGTTCTCGCATCCGTCGCGTCGCCCGCAACACCAACCCCGATATCGTCATCGCTGAAATCGGCGGAACCGTGGGCGACATCGAATCCCTGCCCTTCCTCGAAGCCATCCGGCAATTTCGTAAAGACGTCGGCCGAGAGAACATCATGTATGTCCATGTCACCCTGATGCCTTGGCTGCGGGCCGCCGGGGAAATGAAAACCAAACCGACTCAGCATTCCGTCAAAGAACTGCGATCGATTGGGATTCAACCGGATATGTTAGTCTGTCGCTGCGAACGTCCCCTCAGCGAAGGTCTCAAAGAAAAACTCTCCGAGTTTTGTGACGTTCCCATGACGCGGGTCATCACCGCCCCTGATGCCGGCAGCATCTACGAAGTGCCTCTCGTCCTCGAACAAGAAGGCCTCGCCCAGTCCGTCCTTGACTGTCTCCATCTCGAACAGCGAGATCCCGACCTCGAGGGCTGGCGAACCCTGATCGATCGCATGAAGAACCCAGAACGGGAACTCGAAATCGCCATCGTCGGCAAATATATCCAACTCTCCGACGCCTATCTCTCCGTCGTCGAAGCCCTCACCCACGCCACCGTTCAATGTGGCAGTCAACTCAAACTGCGTTGGGTGAACTCCGAAGACTTAGAACAATTCCCCGACGGCGACCAACTCAAAGGAGTGGCCGGAATCGTTGTCCCCGGAGGCTTTGGCAGTCGCGGCGTTGACGGCAAAATCAACGCCATTCGCTATGCCCGAGAACAGCAAATTCCCTTCCTCGGCCTCTGTCTGGGAATGCAATGTGCCGTCATTGAATGGGCGCGTCATGTGGCCCATCTCGACGATGCCAACAGTTCTGAATTTGACCGCAACACCTCTAACGCCGTTATTAGCCTACTTCCCGAACAAGAAGATGTGGTGGATTTAGGGGGAACCATGCGTCTGGGCCTCTATCCCTGCCGCCTAACCGAAGGAACCCGCACCTTTGCTAGTTACAACCAGGAAGTCGTCTACGAACGCCATCGCCACCGTTACGAGTTCAACAACGCCTATCGCAGTTTGTTCCTCGAAACCGGCTATGCCATCAGTGGAACCTCCCCCGATGGCCGCCTCGTCGAAATCATCGAAATGCCCAATCATCCCTTCTTCGTCGCCACCCAGTTCCACCCCGAGTTTGAATCTCGTCCCAACCATCCCCATCCTCTGATGGAAGGATTTGTGCGGGCGGCCTTGGGACTCTCGGCGGCGGTGACACCAATGGAGTCGTCTGAGGGCAACCCCCAGGACGAAAGCCTAGAGTCAGCGGCACACGTGTTATAACCTCAAAGGAGATCGGGGAGACCCTGGTGACGGGAGGCGTTGCGCGTGGCGTACTGGATCAAAATTCACGAACAAGGGGGAAAACACATTCATGTTCTTGACCTCGACCGAGTCAGTAGCTTCTCGCTTTACAAACGGACTCGGTTAACGGTCTATTGGCATCCGAGTGAACAGCCGTTGGTCCTAACGGCCCAAAGCGACCCTGTCGCCTATCGGCAAGTTCTCGACTATGTTGAGAAAACCACGGGTTATTCCCTAGAGACGCCGCTAGATGGTTAAATCATGACCCCCACTGCCGTCTTGTGTCTCTTTTGCCGCTGTCTTAGATAAATTCCTCTAATCGCAATCAGAAGGATATGCTAGAGGTCGAGTTGATGTGAGGAGTTGAACTGATGAACTGGCAACATGATGCGTTAGAGGTGCTCAAACAGACTAGCCGCACCTTTTATATCCCGATTGTCCAGCTTCCCGGAAACCTTCAGGAAGCGGTGACCTCGGCTTATCTCTGTATGCGGGCTATTGACGAGATTGAAGATCACCCTCATCTCGATAATGAACGCAAGGCCCGCTTGCTGCGATCGCTGTCCCTGCAACTGCAAACCGGAACCGGCGACAATGACCAATTCACCCCCGACTGGGGCGACAGTTACGACCAACTGCCGGAAGTGACGTTACGAGTCAGTGATTGGGCTAAACTGGCCCCAGATAGCATCGCCCCCCGGATTTGGGATGCGACCGCCGCCATGGCCGATCGCATGGCATTCTGGGCCGATCGCAACTGGACGATTCACACCGTCGCCGACCTCGACAGCTATACCTTCAGTGTGGCCGGAGCGGTAGGATTACTGTTATCAGACCTCTGGGCCTGGTATGACAATACCCAAACCAGTCGCATGGAGGCCATCGGCTTCGGACGCGGCCTACAAACCGTCAACATTCTTCGCAATCATCGCGAAGACAAGGCTAGAGGTGTGGACTTTTTCCCCGAAGGCTGGACGGCGGCCCAAATGCAGGCCTATGCCCGTCATAACCTGGAATTTGCTAAACGTTATACCCACGCCCTCCCCAAAGGCCCCGCCTTAGACTTCTGCCGCATTCCCTTAGTTTTGGCCCAAGGAACCCTGAAAACCCTGGCCCTGGGCAAACCGAAACTCAGCCGTGATGATGTCATGCAACTCATTGGCCAGGTGGTTGACCATTAGGACGTTTCCCTTGACGGCTTCTGGGGCATCCCCTGTCGGTTGCCCCAATCCCAGAGAACAAACAGTTGATAATAGACAGTTTTTATTTTGAAACTCCTACTATATATACATTACAAGAATTGTAAACGTCCTAACCTATATGACTAATTTCATAAATATCTCAACGCTTAACTAGACACAACGAACGGGTAACCATGACACTCCTGTATGACCTACAACAGTTTGCCGACCATCTCGTCAGTGACCAACTGACCCATCTCAATCTCTTGACCGTGGTGGTGGTCCTCGTGGCGGGACTTCTAACGAGTCTTACCCCCTGTACCCTGTCGATGTTGCCCATTACCCTGGGCTACATTGGCGGCTATGAATCCAAAAGTCCCGGACAGGGCGCCCGTCAATCCCTCTGGTTTTCCCTTGGCTTAGCGACGACTCTGGCCGCCTTAGGCTTGGGGGCGGCCCTATTGGGACGAGTCTATGGCCAGGTGGGGCAAGGACTGCCGATTCTGGTGGCGGCGATCGCCATCTTGATGGGCCTCAATCTCCTCAACGCCTTACCGCTACAACTCCCCTCCATTGAGGGCATGAGTTGGATTTCCGAGAGTTGGCCTCACGGGCTGCGATCGTATCTCTTGGGCGTGACCTTTGGTTTAGTCGCCTCGCCCTGTAGTACCCCCGTCTTGGCCACGCTGCTGGCTTGGGTCTCGGCGACGGGTAAGCCTCTGCTGGGCAGCGGTCTCCTGTTAGCCTATACCATAGGTTATGTGGCCCCCCTGATTCTGGCCGGAACCTTTGCCGCCAGTCTCGACAAACTCTTGTCCCTGCGTCGTTGGTCCGGTTGGATCACCCCCGCCAGTGGCGCGTTACTGGTGGGATTTGGTGTCTTTACCCTGGTCTTTCGCCTACTCCCCACGGTCTAGGCCGACAGGTTAACGGCTACACCAATTTCTGGCTAAGTCTTTGGCCAAGCCTCGGGCCAAGCCTCGGGCCACCGTTCACTCTTCCTTGACTCTTGATTGTCCCATGACCTCATCCGTTGCCCCTGCCCCCCTTCGTTGGTTCCGTCGCGAGTTGTTGCCGATTTTAGCGAACTTACGGCTGGCGATCGTTCTCTTGCTGGCGATCGCCGCGACCAGTACCCTAGGAACCGTCATCGAACAGCATGAATCCGTCGCCTTTTACCAAGCCAACTACCCCGAAGACCCGGCCCTATTTGGCTTTCTCAGTTGGAAGGTTCTTCTGGCCCTCGGTCTCGATGATGTCTATAAAACCTGGTGGTTTTTGGCGTTGCTAGTCCTATTTGGATCGAGTTTGGCCGCCTGTACCTTCACCCGCCAACTTCCGGCCCTCAACGCCGCCCGCAATTGGAAGTTTTATCGCCAACCCCGTCAGTTTAAAAAACTGGCCCTGGCCGGAACCCTACCCCGGTCAGCCTCATCCACCTCGGAGGACTCGGACGAGTTAGACACCCTGCAACGTAGCTTAGAAGACCGCAAGTATCGCGTCTTTCGCGATGGCGAGAGTCTCTACGCCCGCAAAGGGTTAGTCGGACGAATCGCCCCGATTGTGGTTCATGGGAGTATGTTGCTGATTCTCGGCGGGGCCATCGTCGGTTCGGTGACGGGAGTGGTGGCCCAGGAGATGATTCCCAGCGGCGAAACGGTAAACGTGACGAATTTTGTTGAAGCGGGTGATTGGTCGTCTCCCGATCGCTTTCGGGGTTGGTCTCTGAAAGTGAATCGCTTTTGGATCGACTATACCCCCAGCGGGGCCATTGATCAGTTTTACTCGGACTTATCGGTGGTCGATGACCAAGGCCAGGAACGCGATCGCAAAACCATCTATGTTAATGAACCTCTCCGCTACAACGGGGTGGTCTTCTATCAAACGGATTGGAGTATCGCCAACGTCAAGATTCGCCTCAACAACAGTCCCGTGTTTCAACTTCCCATGGAGAAACTGGACATCGAAGGCGGCGGACGGATTTGGGGAACCTGGATTCCCACCAAGCCGGATATGAGTGAAGGGGTGTCGTTGTTGGCCCGAGATCTTCAGGGAACGGCCCTGGTGTATGACCAAACGGGACAATTAGTGTCTTCGTTGCGCGTGGGGAACGCGATCGAGGTCAATGGGGTGAATCTCTCGTTACTCGATATTACCGGCGCAACCGGGCTACAAATCAAGTCTGACCCTGGGATTCCCCTCGTCTATCTGGGGTTTGCCCTGTTAATGTTGAGTACGGCCCTCAGTTATGCCTCTCATTCCCAGATTTGGGTGTTGCGAGATGATGACACGCTCTATCTCGGAGGACGCACCAATCGCGCCCAGGTGACCTTTGAACGGGAGTTCCTCGACTGGGTGGGCGATGTGCAACCGGAGTCCTCGGAACCGGCGATCGCCTCCTCCATTAGCGCTTAAGTTGACTCAGGGATTACGTTAAACTGAAGTCTGATTCAGGTTCGCGTACGCTTGGCCATCTAGGAGTCCCCGAGTTGACCATCGCGGGTCTTCTGGATCTACGGTGGAATTTGTTGCAGGGTATACAAAATTGTAGGGGAACCCACCCCTAGCCCCTCCCAGGAGGGGA
>SIHH01000419.1 GCA_004299065.1 Phormidium sp. SL48-SHIP
GTGAAAACACCGCATATTTTCAACCCCAAAACACTCCAACTAAAAGCCGAGTCGATTATCATGAAACACAATGCAATCATTCCGAGTATTCCTGCTTCCAAACCTGGGCTAAAATCTGCCCTTGGCTTGGGGACATTGAGCTTAGGACTGACCGTTCTCGCGCTTCAATCTCCCGCTGCGATCGCCCAAAACGTCGGCGCCAACCCGCTCTATGGAACGGTCAACTTAACCGTTGGTTTTACCCCAGATCCCTACCCAGTGGATGTCATGCCCGGAGGCTCAACGAATGCCTCCAATTTAGATTTAGGCAGTGATTGTGTGGGCTTTATCAACGCCTCAAATCCCGATGTCCGGGTCAATTACGAAGCCGGTAACTCTAGCTTCCTCAGCTTCAATGTGACCGGAGGCGGCGACACAACATTACTCATCAATGGTCCTGATGGAAACTGGTATTGCAACGATGATTTTGATGGAGCCGTGAGTCCCAGGGTCATGTTTCAACCTGCCCTCTCTGGACAATATGACATTTGGGTGGGAACCTTTGGAGAAAGCTCCGGCGGAGGCGCACAATTGCAAATTACGGAGATACGAAACTGAGATAACCTCAATCGAGGTTTAAGAACCACGCCGCCGGGAAAACCAGCCGAACAGATTGATATCGCCTCGCATCTTTTCTAACTCTTGACGGTGGCGTTCTGCGGTTTCCCGATACCACTGACAATGGGCCTGAAAATCTTGTCGATAATGGACTTCCCGGTGGAACTCCCGCGTCACATGATGACGCTCAATCTGTTCATCAATCGTTGGCGGTGGAATGAAGACGATCCGGTTGATTCCATCAGACATGACGATTTTTTGAGAAAATAACAGACTCGTGGCGGGTGGGTGGGATGCGATCGCCACCCCTGATTCCCCCCATGGTAAAAGATTTTTGCCAATTTACGCAGGGAACATCAATGGATTAGGCCCATGGATTAGGCCCATCCTCGTAGCTGATACACCCACAAGCCTAGATATTCCTTGAGACTCCGGGTTGTCAACGCCAGGCGGTGAGCGTCAGGGATGAGGTTGAGGATAATCGTCTGCCAAGTTTGGGACTCTTGGCCTCTGGGATCGTCAGCAATCAGGAAATCTGTTGGGGCCGGAATCGCCTCAATGCCCAGTTTCTCAAACACTCGCAGCGATCGCGGCATATGAATAGCCGAGGTAACCAGCAAAATCTCCTCAATTCCCTGGTCGTCCAAAATGACTTTAACGTTTTCTGCATTCTGACGAGTATTGAGAGAGGTATGATCCAGCAACATCGCCGATTCAGGGACTCCCCAGGCCTGTAGCAGTTGGGCCATATCCTCAGCTTCAGAACCAATCTCCCCAGTCCAACTGATGCGTCCCCCCGAGAGAATCACCCAGGGAGCCTTCTCCTCTAAAAACAAGCGGGCCGCGTAAATGGGCCGATCGCCGGCTTCATTCACCTCAACCCAAGGCCGGGGCGGTGTCGGCGATCGCGTCGCCCCCCCTAACACCACAATCGCCTCAGCCTGGGGAAGTTCCCCCACCGGAAGTTGTTGTCGTTCGAGCGATCGCACCAAACTCGACGCCACCCACCCATTTCCTCCCGCCATCAAGGCCACAAACCCCACCAGAATCGCAAGACTCGCCCAAGCGGGACGTTTCCAGATGAGAACCAACGCCAGTAACATCAAAAAACAAGCCAACCCCAAAGGATAGACTAGGGACGGAAGCAGCTTTGAGAGAAAAAAGAACATGGGCAGGCTTAACAAAAAATCCATGGGTTGCCATGGATTTAAAAGGGCTAATTTAAAACCGGTGATTTAAAACAGGTGACTTAGACCAACTCACGACCCCAGTATCTAATCAATAGAAGCCCGCCGCAAGCGATAGTGAACCTTTAAACCCAAAATGGTCGATGAAAGAATTAATGTCAGAATATTGGCGCAAATGACAGGTAAATCGTGAACCGAAGTTCCATACACCAGCCACAAGAGAATCCCCAAACAGAGGATAATTAACATACTCCAAGAAATATCGTCAGCCGATTTCGACTGCCAAGTTTTAATCAGTTGGGGGAGATAGGCGATTGTGGTCATCGTTCCCGCCAACAATCCTAGAATGGTTGCATCTTGCATAGCTGGCTCCTGTTGTTAAGCGTAAGTTTGCCCCGGCACATTTGGCAGATCAATGAGTGAGATTAAATTAAGTTTATAATCTCGTTAAGCCTTG
>SIHH01000081.1 GCA_004299065.1 Phormidium sp. SL48-SHIP
CCTCTTGCCTCTTGCCTCTTGCCTCTTGCCTCTTGCCTCTTGCCTCTTGCCTCCCCCCTCCCCCCTTCTTCCCCCCATCGCCCGTTGACGGTACTATGGAAACAGTATTGGTAAGAAATCTTCATATTTTATCCGTTGATATGGAATCAGGAATCGACCTCCAAGGTAGTGTAATCCAGATACTCGGGGGCTTTGGTATCCCGTCTGGACTGGCCAAAGTCATCTGGATGCCCGTCCCCATGCTACTGATGTTGGTGGCAGCCACCGTCGGTGTCTTAGTCACCGTCTGGCTAGAGCGGAAAATCTCCGCCGCCGCTCAACAGCGGGTTGGCCCCGAATTTGCCGGCCCCTTGGGGACATTACAACCCGTTGCCGATGGCTTAAAACTGCTGTTCAAAGAAGACATCATCCCCACGCGGGCAGATCCCTGGCTCTTCACCATTGGCCCGGCGATCGTTGTGATTCCCGTCTTTCTGTCCTATCTCATCGTTCCCTTCGGGCAGAACCTGGTCATTACTGACCTCAGTATCGGTGCTTTCCTCTGGATTGCCCTATCAAGCATTACCCCCATCGGCTTGCTGATGTCTGGGTACTCCTCCAACAACAAATATGCCCTCATTGGCGGATTACGTGCTGCGGCTCAGTCGATTAGCTACGAAATCCCTCTGGCGTTGTCTGTGTTGGCGATCGTCTTGATGTCCAACAGCCTCAGTACCATCGACATTGTGAACCAACAAGCCGAGTACGGCATCCTGAGTTGGAACCTATGGCGACAACCGGTGGGCTTTGTTATCTTCTGGGTCGCTGCCCTGGCTGAAACCGAGCGTCTTCCCTTTGACCTTCCTGAAGCTGAAGAAGAACTCGTCGCGGGCTATCAAACCGAGTACACGGGCATGAAGTTTGCCCTGTTTTACCTAGGGTCTTACGTTAACCTGGTTCTTAGCGCCCTCCTCGTCTCTGTCTTCTACCTCGGCGGCTGGAGTCTCCCCATCCCCGTCGAAACCTTGACGCAATGGCTTGGAGTCAACGAATTTTCTCCCGTCGTGCAGGTGGTCACCGGTTCCTTGGGAATCACCATGGTTTTGATGAAAACCTACCTGTTCGTCTTTCTGGCCGTTTTGCTGCGTTGGACAACCCCTCGGGTTCGTATTGACCAACTCCTCGATCTAGGCTGGAAATTCTTGCTTCCCGTCTCCTTGGCCAACTTGCTGATTACAGCCGCCCTCAAACTGGCCTTCCCCGTTGCATTTGGCGGCTAAATTGCCCCTTGGGGACGCAACGATCACGATTATACGAGAGAACACCATGCTGAAGTTTCTCAAACAAGTAAGCGACTACGCCAAAGATTCATTCCAAGCGGCCAAGTACATTGGCCAGGGGTTAGCAGTGACCTTCGACCATATGGGTCGTCGCCCGGTTACTGTCCAGTACCCGTATGAAAAACTGATCCCCTCGGAACGCTATCGAGGTCGGATTCACTTTGAGTTTGATAAGTGCATTTCCTGTGAAGTCTGTGTGCGGGTTTGCCCGATTAACCTGCCGGTTGTGGACTGGGAGTTCAACAAAGAACAAAAGAAAAAGAAACTCAACCACTACAGCATTGACTTTGGGGTTTGCATCTTCTGCGGGAACTGTGTCGAATACTGTCCCACCAACTGTTTGTCCATGACCGAAGAGTACGAACTCAGTGCCTACGATCGCCACGAACTCAACTACGACAGCGTGGCCCTCGGGCGGTTACCTGAAAAAGTGACTCTCGATCCGATGGTACAACCGATGCGAGAACTGGCATACTTACCCAAGGGTGTCACCGATCCCCACGATTTACCGAAAGGATCTCAACGTGCGGGCCGTCGTCCTGAAGACATCCTCGAAGACATCGAGGCGGAGAAGGCGAAGCGGGAAACAGCCAGCGCTGAGTCCGAGAACAACTGATCCGACCCCGCGATCGCACCCCCATCGACGGTTGGATACCCTGTTGGGCGGGATGACCTCGCCCCTCAGCCCTTCCGGCGATACCATTGCTAAGCCTGTAAGGAAATAAAGGAAAAAGCTGTGAATTTAGCTGAAGGCGTTCAAATCGTCTCATTTGGAATTTTAGTCGCGACGACCATCGCTGCTGCTTTGGGCGTGGTCTTACTGGAAAATATCGTCTATTCGGCCTTCCTCCTGGGCGGGGTTTTTGTCAGTATGGCGGGCCTGTATCTGCTGCTGAATGCAGATTTTGTCGCCGCCGCTCAGATCCTCGTCTATGTCGGTGCGGTGAACGTGCTGATTATCTTCGCCATTATGTTGGTGAATAAAAACGAGATCTTTAAGCCAATGAAGAATCCTTGGTTCCGTAAAGGAGCCACCGCTTTGGTCTGTGTGGGTCTGTTTGCGCTACTCGGTACGATGATTCAATCCACCTCTTGGGCGGTCTTAGAGACCATTGAACCGATCCCAAGTACGGCGCTGCGTCTCGGACAACACTTTTTTAGTGATTTCTTGTTGCCCTTTGAGTTAGTCTCGGTGCTATTGCTCATCGCAATGGTTGGGGCGATTATCTTGGCTCGCCGTGAGTTTATCCCTGATTTGGATTCCGAGCAGGAGTTTGTGTTTACTCTACCAGAACGGCCGCGAGAACCGGTTGGTGCGATTGGTGAATCCCCTGATGATTCTGATTCGTGAGCATCAATTTCCAAAGTTTTGCATACCGTTTGAGAGCCTTGTGAGCGCTTTATGGAACTACAACTTGAATATTTCTTACTCTTAGCCGCAGCCTTGTTTTGTATCGGTATTTATGGGCTGATTAATAGCCGTAATGCTGTGCGCGTGTTAATGTCCATTGAACTGCTCTTAAATGCAGTTAACTTGAATCTAATGGCATTTTCCAATTACTTGGATGCGGATGCCAAAGGACAAGTTTTTTCAGTGTTTGTGATCACGATCGCCGCCGCTGAAGCCGCTGTTGGGTTAGCCATTGTCCTGGCCATTTACCGCAATCGCGACACCATCGATATGGAGCAGTTCAACTTATTGAAGTGGTAGGTTGCAACTGGCCATCGTTTCATTTCTCTTGGTGAACTCCATGACTCCCGTTGAAACCCTTGTGATCTGACCCAGTTAGGGTCAATGATAGGGGTTCAGCGGGAGAATTTATAGGGGTCTTCTGGGTTTAGGGTGATAAGGAAAATTTATGGCAGATTACACCCGTTACTGTAGGGGCGAAAAATCCCCTCCTGGGAGGGGTTAGGGGTGGGTTCCCCTACAATTTTGTATGTTATGTAACAAATCCCACCGTAGATCCAGAAGACCCATTTATAGGGAGATGTTGAGTGAAAGATCGATTGGCTAAATCTCCCCCTATTGAGAACTATTGAGAAAATTAGTAGTTAAAGATACCAAAGCGAGCCTTGATTCTCGGACTTTACCTAACCTTTACAAAAAATATCGAATTTAATATGGTTTCTTTACGGAATCTATGGTCTAATCTCGTAGGGTGGAATTAGGAGGATAAAATGCCCAAGGGCGATCGCCTCCTGTTCCATGTCGCCCTTTGATACTTTGGTAGAGAATGCCATGCTTCGTATTGTGAACCGATTGCTTGCTCCCATCGATGGCTGGCTTGCATCCCTCGAAATCAACAGCCCACAAGTCGCTGAGGCGATCGTGCGCTTGATTCCCGCCCAATGTCCCTTTGAACGAGACATCAGCCTCTGGGGACATCACCTGTTCCATATTCCCCCCATGTGTAAACTCAACCCCCTCTACGATCGCTTCGTTGAGTTACGCTTCCGCGCCCTCTGCTACCTCGTAGATACCTGCGGTAGCGACATCAGCGCCTTCTCCTAATCGCTCTTCTATCTAGTCTTCCTCAAGTCTTCACTCATCCGCTTAGCTAGGCAAAGACCGCCGCTTCAAGCTCCCGAATCGCCTCTTCAACGACTGCATTAGTCACCTGTACATCGAACTCGTCGGCCGCTTGAAGTTCCTCTTTCGCCCGTTCAAGTCGTCGCTGAATCGCGTCCTCCGAATCGCGATCGCGCCCCCGCAGCCGCCGTTCCAACTCCGCAAACGAAGGAGGACGAACAAACACCAACAACGCCTCGGGGAACGTCCGACGCACTTGGCGGGCGCCTTCAACTTCAATCTCTAAAATCACCCAATGACCCTGCGCCATCTGAGTTTCCAAGGATTGGCGTGGGGTTCCATAATAATTTCCGGCAAACTCAGCCCATTCAACAAACGCATCCTGGGCAATCTTCTCCTCAAACTCAGACCGACTGAGAAAATAATAATCCACCCCATCGACCTCTCCCGGACGGGGAGTACGAGTCGTCGCCGAAATCGACAAATAAAGTTCCGGGTGGCGTTGGCGCAGCGATCGCAATAACGTCCCCTTACCAACCCCACTCGGACCAGTCAGTACAATTAATTTTCCAACGGTCATGATGTCGTCGCGGCCATTCCTTCGAGAATGGTCGATCTTAAATTACGTAGCTGTGGGGTCAATACCTACAGCGCCAGGCTGTTACGTGTGAGCCTCCTTACCATCTTTATTGAAAACAAAGCGGTTGGCAACGGTTTCGGGTTGGATCGCCGAGAGAATCACATGACTCGAATCCGTCACAATCACCGCACGAGTTCGCCGGCCATAGGTGGCATCCACCAACTGACCCCGCTCTCTGGCATCGATAATGATACGCTTAATGGGAGCCGACTCGGGGCTAACGATGGCAACAACGCGATTCGCCGAAACGATATTGCCAAAGCCGATGTTAATAAGCTGAATATCCATGATTAATCCTTGGCTATCTCGTGTGAGGAGGGTAGTAACGACAGTATCTAACTCTCATGGTAGATAGAATCCAAAATTTTGGCTGAGGTGGCGCAAATCCCAGAAAAATCGCACCCCTCCTCAGCCGAGGTCATCTCCCCCAACGCCATCGGCTCAATTCAAGTTCCTATAAAGATTTCAGCCCCTCACCCGTCCTGTGCAACCCGTCGATTTCACCACACTTTGCGCCATTTATGCCGATTTCCGGACATCTTGGCTTCCCGCTCGTCTTGAACAAGTCATTCAAAGCGATCGCACCCAACTGGCCCTAGCCCTACGCACCCTCGACCGTCGCGGCTGGCTGCGGCTATCTTGGCATCCCCAAGCCGCCCATCTATGTCTAACTAGCCCACCCCCCAAAGTTCCCGACACCTTCACCTTCAGCGACCAACTGCGCCACCAACTCAAGGGCCTAGCCCTGGTTGACGTTACCCCCATCTCCCCCTGGGAACGGGTCCTCGACTTCCAATTTGCCCGCCGTCCCGGAGATCCCCTCACCGGACATCTCTACGTCGAAATCATGGGCAAATATAGCAACGTCATCCTCACCAACGCCGAGAACCTCATCATCACCGCCGCCCATCAAGTCAGCGCCCAACAATCGCGCCTGCGGCCAATTCTCACCGGACAACCCTACGAACCGCCCCCAGCCATGACCGGGGCCACCCCCCGACTCGACGAATCCTTTGAACGTTGGCGAGAGCGGATTAGCCTGATTCCCAACTCCCTGCGGCGCAACCTGCTGGCCCCCTATCGTGGGCTGAGTTCCGCCCTGGTGCGATCGCTGTGCGCCCGGGCCAACCTCGACCCCGACACCTCCACCCACCAACTCAGCGACGCCGATTGGCAACGCCTCTTTGAGAGTTGGCAAGAATGGCTGAAAATCTTAGAAAACCAGACCTTTCAACCGGGCTGGACCGATACCGGCTACAGCGTCCTCGGTTGGGATGCCCATACCCCCGTCGCCGACATTCAGCAACTCATCGATCGCTACTACCGCGATCGCCTCAACCAACAACTCTTCCAACAACTGCGACATCAACTCAGCCAAAAACTCAGCCAAACCCTAAAGAAGCTCAACACCAAGCGCCAAACCTTCCTCGACAAACTCCAACAGTCCCACGACGCCGACCAACAGCGCCAACAAGCCGATTTACTCATGGCCCATCTCCAAGACTGGACCCCAGGCCTCAGAGAAATCACCCTCGCCGACTTTGAAACCGGCGACCCCATCACCATCCCCCTAGACCCCGAAAAAAATGCCGTCAGCAACGCCCAGGCGCTCTATAAACGGCATCAAAAACTCAAACGAGCCAAACAAGCCGTTCAGCCCCTCCTAAGCGCCACAGAAGCAGAAATAAGCTACCTGCAACAAGTCGAAGCCGCCCTCGACCAACTCGATCGCTATCAACAGCCCGACGACCTCAGCGCCCTCGAAGACATCCGCGACGAACTCGTCGAACAAGACTATCTCGCCTCACCCCAATACCGTCCGCAACGAAGCAACAACCCCGATCCCTTCCATCACTTCCAGACCCCCAGCGGCTTAGATCTCCTCGTCGGTCGCAACAACCGCCAGAACGACCAACTCTCCTTCCGCCTGGCCAACGACTACGATCTCTGGTTTCATACCCAAGAAATCCCCGGCAGTCACGTCTTGCTAAGGGTTCCCCCCGGCAGCCAACCTGACGCCCAAGACCTGCAATTTGCCGCCAACATTGCCGCCTACTACAGTCGCGCCCGCGATAGTGACGCGGCCCCGGTGGTCTATGCCCAGCCCAAATATGTCTATAAGCCCAAAGGGGCCAAACCGGGCATGGCTATCTACAAGCACGAAACCGTCCTCTGGGGCAGCCCTGGACAGGTCGAACCGTTAATTGACCAAAAAGCTGGTGACAAGATTTGAACTTGCGACCGGCTGATTACAAATCAGCTGCTCTACCACTGAGCTACACCAGCACAAAACTTATTATACCCAGGTTGCGTCAAAAGACCAGAAAAAAAACGAGGGGAATTGTCCGGAATCCCCCTCCCTTCCATTGCCCCTCGTTCATGTCCTGGTGATCGCGTCGCATCAGTTTTGCGCTCTCGCTAGTCGTCGAACTGTTGCAAATACTGTTCGAGATCTTCGAGGACTTGGGTCAAATCCACCTCCGTGGTTAAGCGAATCCGCTCATCTCGGACCGTCAGCAGGATTTTGGCCGCGAAGGGACTGGCCCAAATATTGGGATTACAGAAAACTTCAAGAAAGACCGGCCCTTGATGCCGGTACTCCATGGGCTTTTGCGGTGTTGGCCGCTGGGACCCCCCAGCCGGGTTCGTCGCCACGGCTTTGAGTCGCCCGAGCAACTCCCGTAAGGCTCCTTGTAAATCCTGGGCGGCCTCCTTGGAAAAGCTCAGGGAAACGGACCCGTCACCGAAGTTGAGATTGAGTTGAGAATTGGACATCCCTTGATTCAGCTTGAATGTGCTATATCATGTTAGTCATCTATGGGGAAGTTGGCGTTGCGGCTTTTACTCGGCGCTCCCTCAATTCAGCAGGCTTTAAGCCAGAAAACTTCCCAAATTAAGGGTCTTTAGTTGTGCGTTTGCCTCAATTCGTCCGATAATAGAGTTAATCAGGTTGTCGTACCGTCTTCGGTGTGGTGTCATTGGCGATATTTTCCATGACTCGCCCGAACTCCCGTACAATTGGTTTGATTCAGGTTTAAGACAAGCAAGTGTGGTCATGGCTCCCGCCAAAATTCTGGTCGTTGATGACGATATCGCAGTTCGGAATTTAATCCACCGCTTCTTAAGTAAGCAGGAAGACTATGTCGTGGAAGCCGCCGAGGATGGCAAAACTGCCCTTGCCCTCTTTGAACGGCTCAACCCGAACTTAGTCATTCTCGATGTGAATTTGCCCGACACGACAGGCTATCAGCTCTGTCAGGAAATGCAAAGACGCACGGGGGTCTATATTATGATGCTGACGAGTCGCAGTGATGAAGATGATGTTGTTCGTGGATTCGAGAAAGGGGCAGATGATTATCTAACCAAACCCTTCAGCCTAGCTGAGTTAGGGGCGAGGGTGGCAGCGGTGTTAAAACGACAGCGTAGTGTCGCGCCCACGCCTCAAAACGGGATTGTTTTGGGAGATTTGTTGATTGATCCCGGCAGCCGTGAGGTGACCTTGGGCAATGATCCCATTCTTCTGACGGCCCTGGAGTTTGATTTGCTACATTTCTTGGCCCGCAACCCCGGTCGGGTGTGGCGGCGTTCGGAATTGTTACAGGAGGTTTGGGATTACGATTATGTCGGAGATCAGCGGGTGGTTGATGTCCATATTGGGCAAATCCGCCGCAAAATTGAAGGGGATTCCAATCAACCCTCGATGATTCAAACGGTGCGCGGTGTTGGCTATAAGTTTGAGGCTCCCGTTAAGATTCAGGACAATAGTAGTTAGCTTGGATAGTTAGCTGGGACTGCTCAGGAGAGGATGACCATAATAGACAGTTAAAAAAGGACGGTCATAAATGCCAAAACGTTTACGATATAAAGGTTAGGATAGTTTATAATGTCCTGTCTGTTCTGTCTTTCTTTGTCGAACCGATGAGGTCGATATGATGTCTTCTGCTGACTCCGATCTGGCTCAACGTCCCGCTGAACAAATTTTGCGCGTGGCAATTTGGGGCAACTTCGCTTTAGCTGGGTTGGGGGTTGTTTTTGGTCTGCTGACGCGATCGCACGTTATCCTTCTCGATGGCGTGTTATCAGCACTCAATGGCCTGATTGCCCTGATGGCCCGACAGGTGAACCGTCGTTTGGCCCAGCCCGATCCTGAACGGTTGCCCTTTGCTGATGCCGCCCTCGAACCCTTATTAGAGGTATTGCGGGGGGCCGTGTCTCTGGTGATTTATGGATTTGCCGGACTGGCAGCGATCGCCGCTCTCGGCAGTGGCGGGCGAGTGGTGCGGGCGCTGTTTGCCCTGATTTACGGGGCGGTCGTGGCCCTAGGAGGCATGGTTCTGGCCAGCTACCAAGGCCGACAACTCCAGGGACAACAGCAACGACCCGCTCAGTCTTTGTCCCTAGGAGCCGTTGACGCTCGTCATTGGTTTGTCGAAGGGGCCATGGGATTGGCGATCGCCGCCGTCTTTGGACTGGTGGTGATGGCCGGAGACCCAGAACAGTCAGTATTGCATTACGTCGATCCGATCGCCGTCTTAGTCGTCGTCTGGCTGTCCGTGCGAGAGCCTTGGCGTTGGGCCAAACAAGGCTGGTTGGAGATGTTAGAGCGTTCAGGCGATCGCCGCCTGCAACAGCGCGTCCGTAAGCTCCTCGATCGCCCCATCCGCCTCGTTCCCCATCAAAGCGAACTGCTACGAGTCGGACGCTTTGGCGAGTTGGTTTATATTCAGCTTTATCTCATCGTTGCTCCCAACAACGAGCTAACCCGACAAGTCTTAGCCCATGATCGCATCCGCCAATTGATGTACGATCGCCTCCGCGAGAAATTTAGTGAAGCCTTTGCTCTAGATCTCGTGATTACCAGCGATCGCCTCTGGGCCGAACGAGCCATCCGTCAGCAGCCAAGCGACGCCCCACCTCCCCCCTAAACGCTCATCGATAACCCTGAACTCCCCCCTTGGGGATGTCGGTAACAGTTTGTTACAGTTAAGTCAATGTCAGACAACTCGCGTCACAGCGTCTGACTCGTCCTCCCTGCGATCGTAACGAAGGTTTTTATGCTCCGACTCGAAAACATCAAGAAAATTTATCCCGGTGGAATTGAAGTCCTCAAGAACGTCACCTGGGAAGTCAAACCCGGCGATCGAATTGGCTTAGTAGGGGCCAACGGCGCCGGTAAATCCACCCAACTGCGCATTGTCGCCGGAGAAATCGAACCGACCGCCGGTGAAGTGGTGCGTCCCGCCAGCCTCAAAATTGCCTATCTCACCCAAGAATTTGAAGTTGAACCGAGTCGGACCGTCCGCGCCGAATTTTGGACGGTTTTTGAAGAAGCCAACCGAGTTCAACATGAACTCAACCAGGTCACCGAGGCCATGGGAAGCGCCGATCCCGACGAACTCGAACAACTCATTCATGACCTCGATCGCCTACAACGGCAATTTGAAGGCCTCGATGGCTATAGCCTCGAAGCCCAAATCGAGAAAATCCTCCCCGAAGTCGGCTTCGATCCCAGCGACGGCGATCGCCTCGTCAGCGACTTTAGCGGCGGCTGGCAAATGCGGATGAGTTTAGGGAAAATCCTACTACAAGACCCCGATCTGCTCCTGCTTGACGAACCGACAAACCACCTCGATCTCGAAACCATCGAATGGCTAGAGACCTATCTCAAAGGCATTAACACCCCCATGGTGATTGTCTCCCATGACCGCCAATTCCTCGATCGCCTTTGCACCCAGATCGTCGAAACCGAGCGTGGCGTCTCCAACACCTATCTCGGCAACTACAGCGCCTATCTCGAACAGAAGTTCGAGAACCTAAACACCCTGCAATCGACCTACGAGCGTCAACAGAAAGAGATCGAGAAACAACAAGCCTACATCGAACGGTTCCGGGCCAGTGCCACCCGCAGTACTCAAGCCAAAAGTCGCGAAAAACAACTCGATAAAGTCGAGCGAATCGATGCCCCCGTCGGCAAAGTTAAAACCCTCAAATTCAAGTTTCCCGAAGCCCCTCGCAGTGGACGCGACGTGGTCACCATTGAGGATTTAAGCTATAGCTACGATGGCGAAGATCTGCTGTTTCTCGGTGCGAACCTAGAAATTGAACGGGGCGATCGCATCGCCTTCCTCGGACCCAACGGCTCCGGTAAATCCACCCTGCTGCGGCTGATCATGGGCATGGAACACCCCATCGATGGCCAGGTTACCCTGGGTAAACATAATGTTATCCCCGGTTATTTTGAACAAAACCAAGCCGAAGCCCTCGACTTGAATCGTAAAGTCATTGACATTATTCATGACGAAGTTCCCACCTGGAAAAACGAAGAAGTCCGCACCCTCCTCGGACAATTTCTCTTTAGTGGCGAAACCGTATTCAAACCCGTCTCAGCCCTCAGTGGAGGGGAGAAAGCCCGTCTCGCTCTCGCCAAAATGCTGTTGCGTCCCGTCAATTTAATGGTTCTTGACGAGCCAACCAATCACCTGGATATTCCAGCCAAAGAGATGTTGGAAAATGCCCTACTCGATTACGACGGAACCGTCTTGATTGTGTCGCACGATCGCTACTTCATCTCACAAGTTGCCAACAAAATTGTCGAAGTTCACAACGGTGAACTATTGATGTTTAACGGCAACTATGACTACTACCTAGAGAAAAAAGAAGAAGCTCATCGTAAAGCGGACTTAGAAGCCAAACGGTTAGAACAAGAACGCAAAGAAAAAGCCAAACGGGAGAAGAAAAAGCAAAAACAGCGCGACAAAAAACTCGCCAAACTCAAATAAAACCCTCGAACGGCTGTGAAATCACAATGCCAGTCTCACAATGCCAGTCAGCGAGGAAAACCTCAAGACCAACCCTTAGTTGAGTCTTGGGGTTCCCGATTTTCTAGCCCCTGTTCTGGCCCCCGTTCTTAATAGCCAGGCGATCGCCCGCGCCCGAACCCCCACCACAGTTCAAATAAGCTAGACTAAACGTAGCATTTTACTCACCAAGACTCGCCAACTATGACTCGTCAACGGACCTTCGCTCGGCTTCGCTCGGCTTTTCAGCGTCATACCGACTCTATCCCAGCGCCCAAACGTCCTCTCACCCGTATGGCCGCGATCGCCGCCACCTGGGCCGTCGTTCAAGCCGTGATTGCAAGTCCAGTTGTCGCCCAAGACGAAAGCCGTGAGTTATCCTATAGCGAATTTATCGAACGAGTCCGTAGCGGCCAAGTTGAGCGCATTGAACTCGATCCTGCCCTGCAAACCGCCCTCGTCACCCTCCCAGGAGAAGACGAACCCCAAGAAGTTCAGGTTTTTGAAGACAACCCCGATCTGATGCGGCTACTGCGCAACAACCCCGACATTGAAGTCGAAATCAACCCCACCCCAGACAGTAGCGCCGCCGCTGGGATGCTGGTGCAACTGATGATTATCGTCCTCCTGATTGGCGGCTTAATGCTCATCATCCGCCGTTCAAGTCAATCAGGAAATAACGCCCTCAGTTTCGGCAAATCCCGCGCTCGCTTCCACATGGAATCCAAAACCGGCGTGGTCTTCGATGATGTCGCCGGGATTGAGGAAGCCAAAGAAGAACTCCAAGAAGTGGTGACCTTCCTCAAACAACCCGAAAAATTCAGCGCCATCGGCGCACGCATTCCCCGAGGCTTGTTATTAGTCGGCGCCCCAGGAACCGGGAAAACCCTCTTAGCGCGAGCAATTTCAGGAGAAGCAGGAGTTCCCTTTTTTAGTATTTCCGGCTCAGAATTTGTCGAGATGTTTGTCGGAGTCGGCGCGTCTCGGGTGCGAGATCTATTCCGCAAAGCCAAAGAAAATGCCCCCTGTCTCATTTTCATCGATGAAATCGACGCGGTCGGCCGCCAGCGGGGAACCGGCATTGGCGGCGGAAACGATGAACGAGAACAAACCCTAAACCAACTGCTGACCGAGATGGATGGCTTTGAGGGCAACAGCGGCGTGATCGTGATTGCGGCCACCAACCGCCCCGATGTTCTCGATTCCGCCCTCTTGCGTCCCGGACGCTTTGACCGTCAAGTGAGCGTGAGTCTGCCGACCTATAATGGGCGTTTGGGAATCTTGGAAGTCCACGCCCGCAATAAGAAAATAGGAAACGATATCTCCTTAGAGAAAATTGCCCGTCGCACACCAGGGTTTTCTGGGGCAGATTTAGCCAACTTACTCAATGAAGCGGCCATTCTTACGGCCCGTCGTCGCAAAGAAGCTATTGGCGAGTCGGAGGTTGAGGATGCTATCGATCGCATCACCATCGGTCTGAAGTTACAACCCCTCCTCGATAGCAAGAAAAAGCGCATCATCGCCTATCACGAGGTGGGCCATGCCATGTTAATGACGCTGCTGAAAAACTCAGATCCCCTCAACAAAGTGACCATCGTGCCTCGTTCCGGCGGCGTGGGCGGCTTTGCCCAACAAACCTACAGCGAAGATATGGTCGACAGTGGCTTATACACTCGGGCTTGGCTGATTGACCGTATTATCATCACCCTGGGGGGACGGGCCGCTGAACAAGTGGTCTTTGGAGACTCGGAAGTGACCATCGGTGCAGGAAATGACCTGAAGGTGGTGTCTACCTTAGCCCGCGAGATGGTGACCCTCTATGGAATGTCGGATCTCGGACCGGTGGCCTTGGAGAGTCCCAATAATCAGGTGTTTTTGGGCCGGGAGTTGATGCCGAGTTCTGACCATTCTGAAGAGATGGCCACGCAAATTGACCGTCATGTGCGATCGCTGGCCCAACGCTGTTATGAAGAAGCCTGTCGGATTCTGCGGGAGAATCGGGTGGTTATGGATTTGTTGGTGGAACGGTTAATCGAGAAAGAGGAAATCGACGGTGAGGAGTTTCGGCGTATTGTCACCGAACGCGCGGAATTGCCAGAGACAGAATTGGCGACGGCGGCTGATCCGGTGGCGTCGATTTAGTCTCGAAGGTGTCATAGCACACCTAATGCCGCCCTGGAAGGGCGGGGCTTGAAACCCATTATTTTTGGTCACTTAGCGATCGCGGTGCATGGCCCGTAACACCAAGGCGGGATCCACCCAGCGATCGCCATAACGTAGCCCCCAATGGAGATGAGGACCCGTCGTGCGTCCACTCATCCCCACTCGTGCAATACGTGCCGCTGAGGGAACCGATTGACCTTCTACCACTTGGATACCCCCTCGATCCATTAACGTCCGTCGGCCAAGGCGGGTTTGCACCTGTCCCCCCAGGTGACAATAGATATGCTCCCAATCCCCCGACTCAATCACCAGTCCCACCCCACAGCCACTATCGTTGATGACCTCAACGACCGTTCCCCCCCACCAACTGCGGATATAACTGCCCTCAGGGGCCGCAATATCGAGGCCCGAATGAAATTCATAGCCCCGTCCGCCAGTGGGGGAATGACGGAAGCCAAAGGGAGAGGTATAGGCTTGGAAGTTCTCCACCGGAAACGAGGCCCCCGTCCAGGTTTGACCCTCTAGGCTGGTGGCCATGGCTGGGGGCCGCCCGTTTAGGACAACGACCAAACTGAGCGTCATGAGGGCAATTCCCAAGAGGCGATCGGGCCAACTAAGCCGTTTTAAGGATTTAAGGTTTAAGGTCAGTTTCACAGGTTCCCCCCATCGCCGATCACGATGTTTTGCAAGAGTGATTGAGAAAATTTTGACATCCTCCCACGCTAATTCAAAGAATATAGCGTGGGATTCCCACCATCACTGATGGGGTTTCCTCTTTCTGCGACTCGACTTACCTTGAGGAGTTTCCCCACCCAGGCAGAGGTCGATATCTCCAGAGGCGTTAATTCCCGTATGCCCTACGGTACACAATCCTAATTCAAGGATGTTAATAGCTGCGTTATGGTCTCTGTCAGCAACAAATCCACAATGGGGACAGCGGTGGGTTCTCGTTGACAGAGATTTCTTAACCTTCTCCCCACAGTTAGAGCAATTCTGGCTCGTGTACTGGGGAGCCACAGCAACCGTTGCCACCCCGAACACCTTACCGAAATACTCCACCCATTGACGGAACGTTGACCAAGCCGCATCTGAAATAGATTTAGCGAGATTATGGTTTTTTACCAAATTTCGCACCCTCAAGTCCTCATAGGCGACCAAGTCGTTAGACTGGACGACGCACAATGCCGTTTTGACGGCAAAGTCTTTACGCTGCCGACTTACCTTGAGATGCTTTCTCGCTAATCGATGTCTAGCTTTCTGTCGATTCTTAGACCCTTTCTGGGTTTTAGCGAATCGACGTTGAAGGCGTTTGAGAGCTTTCTCAGACTTTCTGAGATATCTGGGATTTTCCACCGTCTGACCGTCTGAGTCGGTGTAGAAATGATTTAATCCGACATCTAACCCGACCGTTTTTCCAGTGGGTTCTCGTTTCTCCAACCTTTCTTGGTCAATACAGAACTGAACGTAGTATCCATCAGCGCGACGGACCACTCTCATCCGCTTAATCTGCTTTAACTGATAGAAATGCAAGTCACGAGTCCCCCACATTTTGAAAGGTCCCGCCTGGAATCCGGGGCGTGAAGGTAATCGTCCTTCT
>SIHH01000420.1 GCA_004299065.1 Phormidium sp. SL48-SHIP
CGCATAATAAACGCCCAGTCCGACGATTGCGCCAAGAGAAGTTCTCGGGCCGCCTGATTAAGCGCTCGCCATTCCAACTCATCAGCCGGTTCGCGCCGACTTAACTCAATCATCCGTTCCGTGGCTTTGTGGAGATGGGGATACACCCAAGCATTGGTATCATTGAGCCAATACTCATGGAACCCCCGGAAGCCCCAACTCGACTGGGACGGTTTACAGACTTGCTGATTCGGTTCGAGGCGCAAGTAATCAGCCAAATGGGTCATATCATAGGTATTTTGGTCATACCAAGACTTGCGGAAGAGGTAGTCGATAAACCAGGGACCTTCATACCACCAGTGACCGAATAACTCCGCATCATAGGGAGAGACCACAATCGGCGGGCGACCCATAATGCCATGAAGATGCCCCACCTGCCGTTCGCGGTTGAACATGAAGTTCGAGGCGTGTTCAGCGGCCTTCTCCCGCGCCCAGTAGGGGTCATAGAGGGCTTTCTGGCTCAAATCTAGCCCCCGTCCCGTGATTTTGTGATATTTAATCCCCGTGTTCTTGCGTTGACCGTTAGGCATGATGTAGGGCTTGATGTAGTCATACTCAGCCTCCCAGCCTAAGTCCTTGTAGAACTCCCGATATTCCGGCGCACCGGGATAGCCCACTTCCGAGGACCACACCTGTTGCGAGGATTCATGATCGCGGGCAAACACGGCCACCCCGCTTTCAGTGAAGATGGGGGCATAGGTGCCAAAGCGCGGCCGGGGACGGGCGTAGAGAATGCCGTGACCATCGGTGAGGAAATAGCGCAGGCCCGCATCGGCAATCATGCGCTCTAAGCCCTCAAAATAGGCGCATTCAGGCAACCAAATCCCACTGGGGGGGCGGCCGAAGTTTTCCTCGTAATGCTCGGCGGCCACCTTCAATTGCGCCCAAACCGCCTGGGGATACATCTTCATCAAGGGCAGATAGCCGTGAGTGGCGCCACAGGTGATGATTTCGAGGTTGTTGCTATCGAGGAATTGCTTGAAGGCTAACACCAGGTCGCCCTGGTATTTTTCCCAAGTTTTGCGCGTTTCGGCAAATTCGCTGGCGTAATGTTCGGCCAGATAGCGCAGATGACCGTTATGCTCGTTGTGGACGATCTCTTTTTCAATGAGATCTTGCAGTTGCGCTAGGTGAGCATCGTAGCGCTCTTGGAGCAGGGGGTCTCGTAGCATGGACACCAACGGCGGTGTCATGCTCATGGTCATCTTAAAATCGATGCCATCCTGCTTGAGACCTTCAAAGACCCGCAGTAGGGGGATGTAGGTCTCGGTGATGGCTTCATAGAGCCATTCTTCCTCTAGGACATAGTCACTTTCGGGATGTCTGACGAAGGGAAGATGGGCATGGAGAACCAGAGAAACGTAGCCAGTAACCATAGGATTTATCGTGGGAGATTCGTTGTCAACAGTAAAACGGCCCGGGGCGATAACAGAAACGGGTCAGGAGGGCGATCGCTCCTGAAATCTAATTCCTATCATCATAGTTGACGAGTCGCCCTTGTAAACGCCCCGATGGGGGATGCTGCCAAGAGGGGTCCACCTCGCCTTGAGATCACTGTCATCGTCGATGCAGGGAGAGAGAGGATATGATTAAATCAAAATGGCATCGGCAGAGGCGTCCCGTTCCCTCGCGATCTCTTGTGCCTCTCGGCATCGTCACTACTGTTTACTTCCCGTTTGGTCGGAATCTCTTATGAGCGCAACCCCTGGTAAGTTACTTGCTCAAGCAAAACAGGGCGATCCCAAGGCGATCGCCGCCCTGATGAATCGGTCGACTCAATCGAAAGGTATTTCGGTCAAAGCCTCGCTGAAGGAGCGCTGTTTACAGGTTCTTTTTGAGGGAAATGTTGTGCCGCATCAGGGCAAAACCATGGAGTTTGTCCAAGACGGGATGGCCAAACTGCAAGTCGAAGCCGTCGACCGGGTCAAAGTCTATGGCCGCCAAGTCGGACAAGAAACCCCCGTTTGGCAAGATGAGATGGTTCTGGCCAGTTCTAATCCCTTTGATGAGGAGGCGGATGAACTCGATTTGGGGATGGAGGACTATGACGACCCCTCGGCCATCTCGGATACGGATTTCCCGGAGCCGCCAGTGGGGGCGGACTCCTTTCTCGAACAGGATGTGGAGCCGGGGTTTGATGAGGCGATGGACAATCATTATGACGAGCATTATGACGAGGACTTCGATGATGAG
>SIHH01000421.1 GCA_004299065.1 Phormidium sp. SL48-SHIP
TGCCTCTTGCCTCTTGCCTCTTGCCTTTCCTCTATGTCTAATGTCTTCCTCGTTGCCGGCCCTTCTGGAGTTGGAAAAACGCACTGGATTGCCGAACAACTACAACAGCATCCCCCCAGTCAGGCGATCGCCTACCTGAATCTCGGTGGCGGTTCCTTTCCCCTCGATGCTAGATATTTGCAAACCCTGCACCCCAAACTCGACTGTCTGAGCGATGAGAACGCCTCTGTAAAGCTCGTGGAACATCAGGGGGCTGCCAATCCCATTTATATCGAAGTTGGCTTTCATATCGCCTTAGATTCCCTGGTTTTGCCCCTCGTCGATTGTCGTAACATCGTCCTAGTTCCTCCTAAAAGCCCGAAAACAGACTGGCATCATTGGACAGAATCCGACGAGGTGATCGTTGGCGTAGGAACGGCTCCTGAGTCCATCACCAACTTGCAAATGCAGCGGGCTTTGCTATCAGGAGAAGTGTTCGATCCGCCAAGTTTAGATATTTTCTGGCAAGAGTTAATACAAGGTGCTTATGGTTCCGTTCAACGGGCAAAAGCAATCTTGAATATTGCTGATGGACAGACCTTTTTATTTAACTTTATTTCCGGTTTAGAGGGCAGTGACTATCGCGCCCTAGAGGTTCCCTTATGCTTGGATGGTCGGCCCCAGGGATTTAGTGGACTGGAAGTTGTTGGCGAGGGACTAGATGGAGCCGGGATAACAGAAACGCTACAGGATTGTTTTGTTGCCGATGAGATGCTGGCTCAATATCAAGCGTATTTGAAAACAGCACAAGAGACGGTGGCTAACGCGAATTAAAAGCAAAAATAATTCTTTAACGTTGTCCTTGATTCGGTTTTGATGAAACCTTAAAACTGGTCTCGAATTGACCTAGTCTTTAACCACGAATTTTATTCTATGAAAATTGCTGTTTTATCCTGTATTCACGGAAATTTAGAAGCCTTAGATACGGTCTTGATAGATATTGAGGCCCAGGGGTGCGATCGCATCATCTGCTTAGGCGACTTAGTCGGCTATGGCCCCTATCCCAACGAAGTCGTCGATCGCATTCGTAGCCTAGACATTCCCACTGTACAGGGATGTTGGGATGAAGATATCGTCGATGGCCTCAACGCCTGTGAATGTAGCTATCCCTCCCTGCTGGCGGAAAAACGGGGACTTCGAGCCCATGAATGGACGAATCAAGTGGTTCGGGATGATGTACGGGAGTATCTCGCCCAGCTTCCCCTAAGCTTACGAGAGGGAAACCTCTGTTTTGTCCATGGAAGTCCCAACAGCCAACATGAGTATTTAATGCCAGAACTCGATGGCTTTATCGCCCTAGAACGGGTATTATCCACAGAAGCCGATGTCTTGTTTTGTGGACATACTCATATCCCCTATGTGCGATCGCTCGACGAGGCAAAAATCTCAATTTCCGTCAAACAGATTCACCCCGATGACCCCCAATCCGCTCCCGTGGAACAGAGCCTTTCAACTCCCATTAAACGGCTCGTGAACGCCGGTTCCGTCGGTGAACCCCGCCACGGTCGCCCCAATGCCACCTACGTGATTTATGATACCCAGAGCGAAGCCGTCGGCCTGCGGGAACTTCCCTACGACTACGAGAAAACCTGTGCGGCGATTCTTGAACACGGCCTTCCCAAAATCTTCGCCTGGCGACTCTCCCAGGGACTAGAATTTGCTGAACGAGCTGATGATCCTCAGCATTTATGTCAACGCTAGTTTCCCCCCCTTCCCTCTTCTTGAACGTGACGCGACGAGAGCATTCAGACTTTGACTGACCTATTTTCAGAACAATCTCATTGGGCAATTTTAAGTGGTCTTGAAGGCAATTTAACCGCCTACAACGCCGTTTTAGACGATATCCGTCAACAGACCATTCCCGTTGACGCGATTTATATTCTCGGCGATGTTGTCGGCTTACATCCCCAATGTTCACAACTCTTAGAACAGTTGCGATCGCCCCAAGCCGGAGAACCCAGCCCCCAAATTTGCACCGGCTGGTGGGAAGAACAATGCTTTAACCTTCACGGAGTCGGGCCAGATCCCCAGGGTTTAGCCTTAAAGGAACGATATGGAGATGAGGTATTCGAGGCCTTGTATAAGGCTGTTCCTCGGGAAGATGTAGAGTGGTTGCGATCGCTCGATTTTGGCTTTCTAGAATTAGACAATCTCCTCATTCATGGAAGTACCGTCAGTTGTGATGACGAACT
>SIHH01000422.1 GCA_004299065.1 Phormidium sp. SL48-SHIP
CCCGCTTCAGGTACAGGGAAACGACGCTTTGGCTTTTCAGGACTGGTGTGACTTTTTGGCAAAATGGTGACGATGACTCGGGAATGGGTCACGTCAGGCTGGTCATTGAGCCACTTCAGTTGACCATTTTCGTAGATGGCTTCGTAGCTGTGTAACATAATTTTACCAAATGACGAATTGGATTGAGTTCAACGACCGGGTTGGGTTTCACGCTGCTCTACCCAACCTACTCTTAATAATCATAGCCTGACAGTTTTTAGATTGACAGGATTACTCAGAAATTGGTTGAATTGAGGTGTCTTTAAAAGGAACAAAACAGCCTTGAGATTTGCCAGTTAAAGTAGAAAACGGAACGAATAACCAGGGCGAACCTTGATCATCATAGAAAAAGGCCTCTCCCTCATGGGGTTGACTGCGGAATCGTTGTCCCCAGGTGAGACGACGTTCGATCGCCCACTCCTCAAACTTCAACGAATCCCGCACTTCCTCCATCGATAACTCCGAGTTCCAGCGACAAGGAACCCCCACAGGATGAGTATCAATCACTCGCCACTCGGTAGGGGCGAAAGATTTTTCGCCCCTACTGGCGGATGGTGTCATCAATGGAAGTCGGTCATTGGAAATTCCTAAGAGTAGCCAAAGAAACAGGCCAGAATAGAGGAAATGTGTAATGCTACCGACAATCCAGGATACGAGAACGGTCAAAGAATTAACTATCATCAAACTATAAATTTTTCAGGCGGGCGTTTAGTCCCTCCCGTGCTTGTTCTCGGTCATCGAAATGGACTTTTTCCGTCCCTAAAATCTGATAATCTTCATGGCCTTTTCCGGCAATTAACACCCCATCCCCCGGTTTTGCCTCTAAAATGGCTCGGCGGATGGCTTCGGCGCGATCGGGAATTACCCAGGGCTTCGTGACTCCAGGAATCCCCTCTAAGATATCTCCAATAATGCGATCGGGGTTCTCTGTACGGGGATTATCTGAGGTGACGATCGCCACATCGGCCAATCGGGCCGCAATCCCTCCCATTAAGGGCCGTTTCGTGCGATCGCGATCGCCCCCACAGCCAAACACACATAGCATTCGCCCCGGAATAAACGGTCGGGCCGCCTCCAACAAATTCTCCAAACTATCCGGCGTATGGGCGTAATCCACAATCACACTCACATCCTGTTGCGGCGACACTTGTACCCGTTCCATTCGCCCCGGAACCCCCGTAAAGCGGGGTAACGCCGCCACCACATCCTCCAAGGCCACACCCAGATGCAAAACAACCCCCACTGCGGCCAACATATTCTCTAAATTATACTGACCCACCAAGGGCAGAGAAAACGCCGCCGACCCTTGAGGCGACTGAATCGTTCCCGAGACTCCTGTTGGCGTATAGGTGAGATTCTCCGTATACAAATCCGCCGACGTATCCTCACAGGCATAGGTCCAAACGCGATCGCCCGGAATCTGATCTGCTAACAATTGTCCATAAGCATCACTAACATTCACCACCGCACGACCTTTCAAATACTGAGGCGAAAACAACAACGCCTTGGCCGCAAAATAATCATCCATCGTCGCGTGATAATCGAGATGGTCTTGGGTCAAATTCGTAAACGCCGCCACCTCAAACTCACAACCCAACACCCGCGACTGGGCCAAGGCATGAGAACTCACCTCCATCACCCCCACCTCAGCCCCTGCATTTCGGGCTTGAGCGAGTTTGTCTTGCAAATGGACTGAAAACGGAGTTGTATGGCTTGCCACCTCTTCAAAGCCCTGCCAGCGGGCGTAAAGCGTACCAAACAAGGCCGTCGATTTGCCCGTTTCTCGTAACAAAAACTCGATTAAATGAGTCGTGGTGGTTTTACCATTGGTTCCCGTCACCCCCACCAGGGGTAAGTGGTGTCCCGGATAGCCGTAAAAGCAACTGGAGACATAGCCGCAAGCCGTCGTGACATCGGGAACCGCAATCACACATTCCCCCGACTGGGCCGGATATCGCTGCAACGCCGCCTGGGAGACAATCGCCGCCACGGCCCCCGATTCAATGGCCCCGGGCCAAAATTCACCCCCATCCACCCGCGTTCCCGGCATTCCAATAAACAAATCACCCTCCTGACAAGCATGGGAATTGGTACTCAGTCCCTTAATTTCCATCTCTAAGGCGGGATGTTCGGGGAGGCTGTTTAGATTGGGAATTGCAGCAAGCAGTTCACGGAGTTTCATG
>SIHH01000423.1 GCA_004299065.1 Phormidium sp. SL48-SHIP
GATGCCGGGACGCACCCTACCGTTGTCTGCTTACAATAATAATGATTCTGCTATTCCCCAGGAGACGGCGATGGATGTGCTGGCCTCGACTCAGACACGATTGGTAACCGCTACAGCCGTTTTGGTGGGGGGGACGGTGTGCGGTGGACCCCTGGGAGCCATCGCCGCCTCGGTGGCTGGGGGCATTGTCCCTAACGATATGCTCGCCCAATACCTCAACCGTGTTGCGGTTCGCCTGCGAGGGAGTCAAGAGCAATTAGGCAACCATGATTTAACTGAGGCGACGGGGTTCGCCATCGCCCTGATTATTAAAAGCATCGCTGAAGCCGGAACCTATCCCCACTCGACCAAAAAACTAACAGCCCTGGCTAAATATACCCTCAAAGCCTGGCAGGAGGTCGCCCAAGCCTTGAAATATGGGGAAAAGGTTGATTTTGACCCAATCCAAGAAACTGAGCTTACAGAGCTATTTCGAGGGGGTACGAGGGACTATGTGGGTCAAACGGTGTTGAGGGTGGAGGATTGGCGGACTTTACTGAAACATTGGCTCTGTCCGGGGGCTAGGGTTCAATTGCCCGAAAATGTCGTCCAGGAAGTGGCGGCCCAGTTGCGGGAGAAGTTTGCCTTCGCCTTGCGGGAGGTGTTGAAAGGAGATTTTGCAGAGGGGGGACGAGCCTTTGCTGGCTTGACGCTTTCGCTGCTGGGGGAAATGCAGGGAATTTTGCAGGAGTTGCTGAAGACCAGTTCCCAAACCCAGGGACAGAACTTACAGGCGGAATTGGCGGCGGTGACGCAACTGCGAGAGGCGTTAGAGGAAGATTCGCAACGGTTCCAGGTGTTGGGGAACCAGATTCGCTCCGGCTTCGAGGAGGTGTTGCAGGAGTTGACCCTGACTCAGGACACTCTGACCCAGATGCGGGCTGAGTTGCAGGAGGAATTAGGGAGTTTGCAGGAAAGGCTTAGAGAGGGATTTGGCAACCTCAGCCAACAGAATCAACAGTTACAAGAGACCGTTGAAACGGGCTTCGAGGAGGGATTTGGCAATCTCAGCCAACAGACTCAACAGGTACAAGAGAGCGTCGAAGCCGGATTTGAGAGGGTTGTGGCCTTCTTGGAGCGGGACACATCGGGGATTCAAGCTATTTCCTTCAGCTTGGACACCAACCCCCCGAAGGTGACCAATTGGCAGGGACGAGAGGAGGAATTGAGCCGAGTTAACGGTTGGCTGAAGGATGAGAATACGAAATTGGGGGTGATTGTGGGATTACCGGGGATGGGCAAATCCACCCTGGCGGCGAAAGTGTTTCGGGAACGGACCGATTTTGAGGGGAATTTGTGGCTGGACTTGGGACAGCGTCCGAGTTATTCCATTGTTGCTCGCGGGATATTGCAGCAGTTGGGCAAACTCTCCCCCCAGGAGTTGCAAGAAATCCCAGAGACTCGTTTAACTGAGGTCTTGATTCATTGTCTGCAAGGGCGACGCTTTTTACTGGTGTTGGATAATTTGGAGTCGGTGTTGCAAGATGAGGGCTATCGAGACTTTTTGCAGCGGTGGCTGGGGGCCTGTCACCAAACCGAAATTCTCGTCACGACTCAAATTGCGCCGCCGTTGGTGCAGGAGAACCCCACGGAATTAGCCCTAGCTGGACTCTCGCCGACGGAGGGAGCACACCTGTTGCGGGAGTTGGCGGTGGGGGGAACGGAGGCGGACTTGCAGGAGTTTGTCGAACAGGTGAATGGACATCCCCTGACGCTGAAACTGGTGGCGGGGTTGCTGCATGAGGAATTTGGGGATGAGGCGACGATTGGGCAATTGGCGGGGTTGGGAATTGCCGATGTGGGGATGTTGATGTCGCGGTTAACGGGATATCACCGTCAGGAGGTGGTGCAGTTGCTGGCGGTGTTGGATGCTAGTTTTAATCGCTTGTCGGAGAAATGGCGGCGGCTGTTGCTGTCGTTGGTGGTGTTGCGTCAAGCCTTTGATGGGACTTGGGCCAGTGCCATGATGGGGGAGACGGTGGCCCCGAAGGAGTTGCGGCGGTTGGCGAAACGGGGGTTTTTGCTGGCGGAGGCTCAGGGATATCGGTTCCTCCCTTTGATTGAGGAGTATCTCAAGTTTCGCTTGGGGGATTTGCGGGAGGCCCATTTACGGGCAATTCAGTTTTATCTGAGTCGCGTTACGTCTCGCGCGGAGTGGGAAACGCTGGAGGATGTGCAGGA
>SIHH01000082.1 GCA_004299065.1 Phormidium sp. SL48-SHIP
CATCACCGCAAAGGGGTTCACATCCTCTTGTAGCTGGTCCCACTGGTCTTGATACGTGAATAGGTCGGGAGCTTGATAGCCCTGCTGCTTTAGCGCGGGGTGGAAAAGCGACTCGTGCGGCTTTAGCCGCCGTCAGCTTCTTAATCCTGTCTATCCAATCTTCGATTAGTTGAGTCATCGTTTTGCGCTTCTGCTTGGCAACCCGTCTCAGCTTCTCAAGTCGTCCTGTCTCAATCCTGACACTTAATCTTAATTTCATGGGACTGGCTACCCACTGGCTACCTCAATCGGCTATTATAATAGCATGAAGACGCTCAAGTTCAAGCTGTACAACCACAAGCGAAATCGTCACCTGAAGTGCATCGTTAATGCCTCGGGAACGATTTACAACCACTGTATTGCGTTGCATCGTCGGTACTATCGGATGTGGGGCAAACACTTGAACTGCTCCAAGCTCCAGAAGCATATTGCTAAGCTCAGAAAACGTAATCCTTCCTGGAAAACCGTTGACGCTCAAGCAGTGCAAGACATCTGCCAGCGTATCGAAAAAGCGTATCAGTTGTTTTTTAAGCACAGAGACAAAGGGGTTCGTCCTCCTGGGTTTAAAAAAGTCAAAAAGTACAAATCGTTTACTCTCAAACAGAACAACTACAAGTTTCTCGGTGAAAACCGGGTGAAGATCTGCGGTCGAGTGTATCAGTTCTGGAAGTCCAGAGAAATTGAGGGGAAAATCAAAATGGTGACAGTTAAACGGACTCCATTGGGAGAGATGTTTATGTTCGTCACGGTAGACGCTCCTTCGGAGCCGACTGTCAAAGTCGAGACGGGTAAAAGCGCTGGCTTTGACTTCGGACTGAAAATGTTTCTCACGACCTCTGAAGGCTTCAGTATTGACGCCCCGCTGTTTTTTAAGCAATCTCTCCGTGAGATTCAGAAGGCGAACCGAGAACTGTCCCGCAAACAGAAAAGCTCGAACAAGCGAGAACGCGCTCGAAAGAACCTAGTTCGTCGCCACGAAGACATTGTTCATCGGCGAGAGGACTGGTTCTGGAAACTAGCTCACTGGCTGACCGATCGGTTTGACGTTCTCTATTTCGAGACGTTGAACCTAAAAGCCATGCAGCGACTCTGGGGACGCAAAGTCTCTGACTTAGGATTTCGGTCGTTCCTGAAAATCTTGGAATGGGTCGCTCAAAAGAAAGGAAAAGTCGTTGCCTACATCGACCGTTGGTTTCCATCCAGTAAGACCTGCTCGGGCTGTGGGTATGTTTTGGACGAGTTGGATTTGAGCGTGAGACGGTGGCGCTGCCCGTCTTGTGGGTCGGAAAACGACCGTGACGAAAACGCCGCCATCAATATCAAACAGGTTGGGGCATCAACCTGTGGGCGAGGTAAAGTCAGTCAGGCTCAGCCTGCATTTACTGTTTGACCCCAGAATCCCCGTCGCGTGATTCGCGGGGAGTTTGTCAATGTAAGAGTTTGACGCTGGGAAACTCGAATGAGATTTTGCTATCCCAGAGTTCATAGCCGAAGTTCTTAGGGGTCCAGTTGGGTCGATCATCGGCCAAAATCACCAAGGTGGCCACGGGTAACTTGTAGCGGTCAAAGATGCGATAGTTATAGACGAATACCCGTTGGTTGAATTGAGCTTCGTATTGACTTTGCACTTCGAGATGGATGAGGACGAGGGCCTCCTGGCTGTCTTGACGCCAAACTTTCACCAGTTTATCGACCAGTCGTTTTCCCAGTTCCGCATCTCGGACAATTTGCTGAAACTCTTGGTCGAGAAACTCGTACCCTCGTAACCAGTCGATGTCCTCATAGGCTTGGGGAAAGAAAAAAGCCATGAAGTCGGGGAAATAGACTTCTAGGGCTTCTTTCCAGGGGCTATCATAGTCGTTGGTTTCCGATGGACTCATGGGTTGATGTGATGTTGCACCTGCTCTAATGATAATTCTAAAGCTTCGGCAATTTGGGCTGGAGTTAGGTGGAAACTGATAAGTTTGGCGATCGAGCATCGTGAGGTTGGTCACTCCGAAAGGTCTTCTCTCTCTAGTGTCGCGAATGAGAGAGGACAAGGCGAATATCGAGTTGTTCTCTCTCTTCGTCAATGGACACGCTTAAACTCAAACTGCGGAGAGATTGGAGAAACTCAAAGAAGGGATCGGTGGGTTGTTCCTCCCCCTCCAGGGGAGTCGTGTCGTCAAACACCACCATAGGAGACCGCCACAAGTCCCGAGTTGCGGCAACGATCGCCCCGAGGTTGTAATAGGCCAAACTGGTTCGGTTGTCGGGGAAGGGAGCGATCGCCGTCTGGAAGTTATAACTATCCAATAGGCGAACTCGTGGCTGGGGATACAGACGGTTCACCGATGCCATTCCCGTCGTCAGTAATAGGGTATCCTCCGTAATCCAGCCATGGGCCACTTGACTGAGGGTTTCATCCTCAACTCCCATGGGGAGATTCCAACTGGTGAAGGGCTGATTCTCCAGGGATTCTCTAGAAATCTCAACAAACCCCTCACTAATGTTGAGAATCCAGCTATCCAGGGCAGATAAGACCTGTTCTGCGGCGGGGCGATCGCCGGTTTCGAGATACAGACCAATCTCAAAGGGAAGAAAGGGGAATAAGGCATTCTGACTCCCGCCAATGGGAGGATAGAGAAACAAGGCAAACTCCCCATCC
This sequence comes from Phormidium sp. SL48-SHIP, assembly GCA_004299065.1. GTDB lineage: Bacteria > Cyanobacteriota > Cyanobacteriia > Cyanobacteriales > Geitlerinemataceae > Sodalinema. Next base: position 2,687 of record SIHH01000082.1, read on the forward strand.
ATCCATTGCAACAGGTCTTGTAGTTCCAAGCCTAACGCCTGACGAATCTCCCCCCGTACCCCATCGAGAACCGAAGCGATTTCAGGAATCCCCTCCACCGTAGAGACTAGAGTCAACAGAGACTGGCCCAAATTGATACCATTAGTGGCAACATAGGTTCCCCCCGGAAGTCGGGAGAGGAGGCGATTGGGGTTTTGGGAACGGGCCGCCATCTCGGGTTGGGGGTTCCGGTAATCGCTGCGAAATTGTAACCGTCCACCGGCTTCATCGGCCCAAATCAGGGCGTTAAAACTAAGATAGGTTTGACCATAGAGATCTGCCACCTGCGAGAATCCTGATCCACTGGGGAGAGGAGGGAATCCTGGTGGCGATTGAGTTTCCACCTGGCGGCTGAGTTGGGCGAGTTGTTTGAAATTCCCATAGGTTCCCACGACGGCGTTGCTGAAGTCGGGATGATGCAGCAGTTTCTCAAACTCAGGATTCTCGGCTAGGGGAACTGCCAAACTCGTCATATCCAGATAGCCTTGGATATCTTTGCGACTCGGGGCCACCACCACTAGATTATTGGGGAGACGGGCGATCGCCACGCTGGGTTTAACCATCGCAGTCTGGGGAAACTCGAACTCTGGCGGGAAATTGGAGTCCTCAACCCCCTCTCCCTGCTTTATCGCTGTCAAAACCTGTTTGAGGGGGTGAGACAGGCGGCTGAGAGACTTGTCTAGGGAGGGATTGGCGGGTGAAACCTCCCCATCATCCTGCCACATTTCGGGAGAGGGAGGAGTTGGCATGGGATCGGGGACAATCTCCACCTGTGGGAAGACTTGAATGGGGATGTCGTTGTAGGTTTCCTGACTCGCCGATGTCCCATAATCGACTTCTAAGCGAGTGAGATAGTCGGCGAAGGCGTCCTCATCAGATACGGGAATCAAGGTGACGGTTGCGGCTGCCGTTTCTGTCTCAATCGAGGATAGCGGAATCACCGCTGTGGCACTCCAATCGTCAATCCAGGGATCTAAGATTTCCCCCTCTTGGAGAGTGACAACGGGGAGAAAGGGCAACAATCCCGGTTCATTGAAGATCTCACCCATGAAGTCGAGGGATTGAAAGCGGTTAAAGGACTGCCAAGCTTGGGGGCGATTCAGTAGCAGAACCAGGGCCGTGTTAGCGGGGAGATGCTGAGTTACTTCGGGGGATGCGATCGCTCTCTCGGCCATCTCCTCGGTTTGGGCTGATAGGGGTGATATACCCAAAACCGTGGAGAGGAGAACGGTCAGGGTCAGGTAACACTTCACCATGGGGGGGAGTCCTTTAAGCCGGGAAAGTAGCTTGTTATGGGTCGATAATCCCCCCAGTTTGGCATAATTGAGCCGGAACGTCACTTGAGGAGTCTGGGTGTGCAACGACTTGAGATCTGCGGTTTTGGAGTTTTACGTGAGAGGGGCGACAACCCGTCAACTCCGGTCAGAGTCTAACCTTTGCTAGCGTTTTAATTTACGTTGAACCGACGAACTCTTGAGCGTGAGAATCATTTGACCGATCGCCACGGGGACAAGACTACTACCGATAATCAAGCCCCACTCAAAGGCGGTAGGACGAACGATTTTTAATACCTCAGCAATCGGCGGGATGTAAACCGCCAGCAGTAATAACGCCGTACAAATAGCCAGGGCAACCCAAACATAGGGGTTTTGGGTGATTTCGTTGCGGATTAAGGGAGAGTTGCGATCGCGCATATTCCAGACGTGCCACAATCGGGCAAAAGCCAAACTCAGAAATGAGATGGTCACCGACGTTTTTTGACTGAGTTGCAGGGGATTTAAGCACAGCCAAAACACAGCCAATAGGCTCAGGCCGATGACGAGACCATATCCGCCAATATCCCACCACTGAGGGCGAGCGAGAATCGGTTCTTGACTGTCACGGGGAGGCTGGTGCATCAGTTGCGGGTGGCCCGGACCTACCCCTAACGCTAACGCTGGAAAGACATCGTTGACAGCGTTAATAAAGAGAATTTGCAGGGGAAGCAACGGTAGCGGTGCGTTCAGCAATGAGGCAACACCCACCGCAATAATTTCCCCCATATTCCCTGAAAGCAGATAAATCGTAAAGGTACGAATATTGCCGAAAATGGCGCGACCTTGACCGATCGCCGCGATAATGGTCGAGAACGCATCGTCCTGTAAGACCATATCCGCCGCCTCGCAAGCGACCTGAGTGCCGCGTTTGCCCATCGCCACACCAATATCGGCTTTCTTCAGAGCCGGGGCGTCGTTCACTCCGTCTCCCGTCATCGCCACAACGTCGCGGTTTTCCTGGTGTAAGGCGATGAGATTGAGTTTTTGTTCCGGGCTGACTCGGGCAAAGATGGGAATTTGGCGCAGGCGATCGCGCTCGCTGTCGCTGAGGTCTGCCAGGGGTTTGAGAGATTCTCCGGGTTCGGCCACTGTTTCAGACTCAGTCGTCAAGCCGACAGCCAGACCTACATGACGAGCGGTGATGGGTTGATCGCCGGTGACCATAATGGCGCGAATTCCCGCATCGTGGCAGGCTTTAAGGGCTTTTTTCGCCGCCTCACGGGGGGGATCGAGTAGGCCGATCGCTCCAATCAGCGTTAAAGTCTCATAGGCTTTCGTTTCAGCATCGCCCACCATTTTTTGAGCGATCGCGAGAATTCGCAAGCCGTTCTCGGCCATCTCCCGAAAGCGATCGTCCCACTCTTGGCGACGAGAGTCATCCATTGCAGCAATTCCATCATCCGTCAACACCCCGGTCACAATCGGTAAAACCGATTCTGGCGCACCTTTGACAGCAACTCGCACCCCATCATCAGTCTCGTGGTACGTCGCCATCATCTTCGTCTTGCTATCGAAGGCCACTTCTCGAATTTCGGGCTGAGACGTTAGTAAGTCGTCACGGCGTACGTCGGCTTTCGCCCCGGCCACCAACAACGCCACTTCCATCGGGTCGCCAACTACAGTATTTTCGTCATTATCAGCGCGATCGGGTAAGACGGCGTTGTTGCACAATACCCCGACTTCCAGGGCGGCTTGAAGGGCCTGGCGATCGCCGGGATTCACCGGTTCGTCATCGCAGCTAAACTGACCGTCCGTTGACAAGCCTTCACCACTGATGCGGACGGTTCCCATATCCAAAGCCAACTCGCGCACCGTCATGCGATTTTCAGTCAGCGTTCCCGTTTTATCGGTACAGATGATACTGGTCGCGCCCAAGGTTTCCACAGCAGACAGCTTGTTAATCAGAGCGTTGCGTTGGGCCATACGCCACATTCCCCGGGCTAGGGCTACGGTGGCGACAATGGGAAGTCCCTCGGGGACCGTGGCCACCGCCAGGGCGATGGCCGTTTCAATGGTGACGAATAAGTCTCTCCCCCCAATGATGCCGGCCGCCGCGATGAAGGCGCAAATCACCAGGGTTAACCAAATGAGACTGCGACCTAATTTATCGAGGCGTTTTTCGAGGGGGGTGACCTCTTCTTGGGCTGAGGCGGTGAGTTCGGAAATATGCCCTAACTCAGTACGGGTTCCGGTGGCGACGACGACCCCTTCCCCAGACCCTCGCGTGAGGGCGGTTCCTTTAAACAAAATGTTTTTACGCTCGGCGATGGAGCATTCTTCTTCAAGGGCTTCGCTGTTTTTGCTGACGGGAAGGGATTCACCGGTGAGAGTGGACTCGTCCACTTGCATCTTCGAGGCTTCGAGAACTCGCAAGTCGGCGGACACCACATCGCCGCCTTCGAGAAGTACGATATCGCCGGGAACGAGTTCTTCGGCAGGAATTTCTTGGATCTCTCCATTGCGTCGCACCTTGGCCCGGGTTTGACTCAGTTGTTTAAGGGATTCCATGGACTGAACCGCTTGGCGTTCGGTGAAAAAGCCAATGGCGGCATTGAGTAGAATCGCAATCAGAATGGCAATGCCCTCGATCCATTCTTGAAAGATAAACGAGACGATCGCCGCCACGCCGAGTAAGCCCACGATGGGACTTTTAAATTGATCGATGAGAATCGCCCAACTACTGCGAGTCTTGGCTTCTTGGAGGCGGTTGTAGCCAAATTGTGCCTGTCGCTCGCGGACGGCTGATGACGTTAAACCGCGATCGCGCTCCACACCTAGAGCGGATAATACGTCGTCGCCGTCGCGCAAGCTCGCTGTGGGAGCGTCGATATCTACTTGTTTCATCGTCGTTTTGCGAAGGGGGGATTCTCCATGACTGACATCAAAGGCTGGGAAGGGGTCATCTAAGCCGCATCCCCCCGCCAACGATAATAGGCCGCACAGGCCCCTTCCGACGACACCATGGGCGCACCCAGGGGATGGTCTGGGGTGCAACGAGTGCCGAACGCAGGACAGTCATGGGGTTTGTGGAACCCTTGCAGAATCTCGCCGCTGATGCACTCGGTTTCTGTTGCATCTGGGGAGATATCACTGGAAAACCCGAAACGGCGATCGCCATCAAATTGGCGATACTCCTCCCGTAACCCGAAACCACTGGCGGGAATTTCCCCTAAGCCACGCCAGTGACGGGGAATCACCTCAAAGACTTCTTGAATCAGCCTTTGGGCGGTGGGGTTGCCCTCCCGTTGCACTGAGCGGCTATATTGGTTTTCAACTTGGGCAACTCCCGTTTCCAATTGCTTGAGACAGAGATAAATCCCCTGCAAGACGTCCACCGGTTCAAATCCAGTGACGACGATGGGGACGTGATAGGTCTCAACTAAGGGGTCATATTGGGTATAGCCCATGACCGTGCAAACATGACCAGCGGCCAGAAATCCCTGAACCAGACAGTTAGGTGAACTCAAAATTGCCTCCATGGCGGGAGGGACGAGAACATGGGAGACTAACAGGGAGAAATTGTCAAGCTGTTGTTGTTTGGCTTGGTAAACGGCCATGGCGGTGGCGGGGGCGGTGGTTTCAAAGCCGACGGCGAAGAAGACCACCTGTTTCTGGGGATTGTCGCGGGCGATCGCCAACGCATCGAGAGGGGAGTAGACGGTTCGCACATCGCCGCCGGTGGCTTTGACGGCCAGGAGATCGCGATCGCTCCCCGGAACCCGTAACATATCCCCAAAGGAACAGAGAATCACATCCTGGCGACTGGCTAAATCCAGGGCTTTATCGATGCGTTCGATGGGAGTGACACAGACGGGACAACCCGGACCATGAACCAGGGTAACCTCATCGGGAAGCAGGCGATCAATACCATATTTGACGATCGCATGGGTTTGTCCGCCACAAATCTCCATAATCGTCCAAGGTTGCGTCACGAGGTCTGCGATCGCCTCCCTGTATTGCTGCGATAAACTTGCATCCCGGTATTCACTGACAAACTTAATCATATTGGCACGTCCAGACTTAGCTAACTCTTATGTTAGACTACAAAAAGTTCTTTGACGGTTCGATTTTGCAATAATCTCAGTTCCTTTGGCTTTTAAGTTAGGGTTTAGGCAAAAAACATAACAAAAGTAAAATAAGGGTGAAGTATGGATAAATTGCGACGGCTAAGGCTCGATGGATTTAAATCCATTAAACACTTAGACCTTGAACTGAGTCCTCTTAATATTTTAATTGGCGCCAATGGATCTGGCAAGAGTAATCTCATTTCATTTTTTAAGATGCTCAATGAAATGATGGCCGGGCGTTTACAACAACATATTGGTATTTCCGGACGTGCCACCTCTCTGCTACACTTTGGAGCCAAAATAACTCCCCAAATGCAAGCTCATCTTGAGTTTGAGGTTGAGCGTGGTGTAAATCGGTATCAAATCCAGTTATGTCATGCGTCAGGTGATACCTTAATATTTGCTGAAGAACGCTTAAGTTTCCTCGAATCTGGTTCTAGCCAAGCCAAAGTGGATGACCTAGGTTCCGGTCACCAAGAAACTAAAATTCACCAAGCAGCAGAGGACGGAAAACTAACAGCAAAAGCCATTCGCTACTTACTAAACCGCTGTCGTGTTTACCACTTTCATGATACCTCAACCACTGCTGATGTTCGACAGTCTTGTTACATTGGAGATAACCGATGGCTAATGCCCGATGCTGGGAATTTAGCAGCGATGCTTCACCGATTCCGCGAAGAAGAGGGGGTGTATTATCGTCGTATTGTTGAAACAGTTCGTCTGATTGCACCCTTTTTTGAGGATTTTGTCCTCGAACCTGATGCTTCAAGTCGCCTCATGCTTAACTGGCAAAGTAAAGACTCAGATCGTCCCTTTGGTCCCCACCAGTTTTCTGATGGAACGTTGCGGTCAATTTGCTTAATTACTTTGTTATTACAGCCGGAATCTGAATTGCCTAAATTGATAATTGTCGATGAGCCAGAATTAGGACTGCATCCCTATGCACTCAGGATTATTGCAGATTTATTCAGCAGTGTCTCACTGCATACTCAGGTGATAATTAGCACCCAATCCAGTTCATTTTTAGACTATTTTGAACCTGAGAATATTATCACAGCGGATTTAACTGAAAAAGCCTCCCAGTTTCGCAGACTCAATTTACAGGAACTAGAACCCTGGCTAGAGGATTATAGCTTGGGGGAAGTGTGGCAAAAAAATGTCATCGCTGGAGGACCTCATTGATGATTCGACTCTATTTATTTGCTGAAGGTCAAACTGAACAGACATTTGCCAGTAATTTAATGACACCCCATTTAGCAAATTATGGAGTTTATTTAAACAAGCCTGTCTTGATTTCTCACGGAAGAAAGAAAGGTGAAATACATCGCGGCGGCGGGCAAAACTATGCCGCCATGAAACAAGATATTCTACGGTTTCTGAAGCAGGAAAAATCCAGGGATGTTTATTTTACAACCATGCTTGATTTGTATGCACTCCCCCCTGAGTTTCCAGGGTTCATGGCTGCACAAACATACCGAAATACGCCCTATGACCAAGTTGCGTTTTTAGAGAAGTCTTTCGCCGAGGATATTGGTGATGATAGATTTTTGCCCCATCTCCAGCTTTACGAGTATGAAGCGTATCTATTTTGTGAGCCAAACCACTTTTTAAGTATCGAACCTGGGGGAACTAAAGGAGTAGAGACGTTGCAGACTATTGCCGGCCAATATGAGAGTCCTGAATTGATTAATGATGCCCCTCAAACAGCACCCAGTAAACGTATTATTGCTGAATTTCCAAAATACAAGAAAGCTAAGTCGGTTTGGGGTCCACTGGTGGCACAACACATCGGCTTACCTGTCATTAGACAACAGTGTCCTCACTTTAACAAATGGCTGTCAAATTTGGAATTATTAGGACAGGTTTAAGAAGCTAATAGTGAAGTAATTAGGAGGGTTCTATGGCGTTACCAGAGCGGTGTCTATGGGGTGATTTTTGGAAACTTAACGAGGTTAACCTAACATCAACAAGAATGTGACAAAAGGATAAATTTTATAAACTAGGGTTTAAGTTTCTGGAGAATCTGTCTATAGTAAAGGGTAAGCCTGTCAATCTGGGGCGATTGCAGTTCCTGCACGCTTCGCGATCGCAGTTCCTGCACGCTTCGCGATTGCAGTTCCTGCACGCTTCGCGAGCGCACCTCCCGGATTGCCAAATCACCCGAGTCACCCCAATGCACGAAGTCAGTATCATGGCACAAACCCTAGAAATCGCCCTAAATGAGGCGAATCGACAGGGTGCGCGTCAGATTCATCGCTTAACCGTCCGCGTCGGAAGCCTCTCAGGAGTCGTTCCCGATGCCCTTCGTTTCGCCTTTGATGTTGTCGCCCAAGATACCATTGCTGAACAAGCAAAATTTGAAATTGAACCCGTGGCGGCTCGTTGTTACTGTCAAGCCTGTAAACAAGACTTTTATCCCGAGGATATTATTTTCGTCTGTCCCCATTGTGGAACCCTAAGTTCCCAGGTTCTCAACGGGAAAGAACTCGAAGTGTCATCGTTGGAGATCTCTTAATCATGTGTCAAGATTGCGGTTGTTCCGTTACCCCAGCTAAGATTCGTATGACCTCAGAAAATCAGTCTCATCACGACCATTCCCACGACCATTCCCATCACGACCATTCTCACGGTCATTCCCATCACGACCATTCCCACCAACAGATTAACCTCCACCAAGCGATTCTCTCAAAAAACGATCGCCTAGCCGAACGAAATCGCGGTTTTTTTGCCGCCAAAAACCTCTTTGTTCTCAATATCCTCTCCTCACCGGGTTCTGGGAAAACCGCACTCCTCGAACGAACCTTAATGGAGTTGAGCGATTGCATTCCCGCCGCCGTCATCGTGGGAGACTTAGAAACCGACAACGACGCGCAACGACTGCGACGCAGTGGACAACAGGCGATTCAAATTATGACCGAAAGCCTCTGTCACCTCGAAGCTGAAGCCATCGCCGAAGCCACCCAAAAACTGGATTTAACCGATATTCAACTGCTGATTATCGAGAATGTGGGAAATTTAGTTTGTCCCGCCGCCTATGATTTAGGAGAAACCCAACGGGTGGTTCTCTTATCAACAACAGAAGGAGAAGATAAACCCCTAAAATATCCCACGGTGTTTAAATCTGCCGATGTGATTGTTTTGAATAAAATCGATATTGCTGAAGTGGTAGGATTTGACCGCGATCGCGCCCTGGAGAATATCCGCAAAATTGCCCCCCAAGCCCAAATCCTGGAAGTTTCCGCCCGGACTGGGGAAGGAATGGCACAATGGTATGAGTATTTACAACACCAGGTTCAGCCTCAGCCTGAACTCGCCGTTCACTAAACTGTCGTCAATCGAGAAAAGAATGTTTCAGAAATTTTTGGGGATGGTTCTGCTCATTTTAGGAACCTATCTTCTCGGCAAAAACATCGTCATCACAACGAGTTATATTCGTCCCGTTTGGGGAGATGCGTTAACGGTCATTGCTTTAGTTTCCTTGATGGTTGGGGTCGTCTCTCTGTTGTTCTTTTATTCAACCGTCGGAGGAGTCGGTTGGATCTTTATTGGGATTGGTTTAGTATCCTTTTTGTTTGTCGGACGGCTAATCATACGACCGACAACCATTTGGTACTTTCTGTTCTCCTTCGCCTCCCTAACCGCTGGCTTAAAACTTCTAACCACCGGAAGACGAATTCGTTTTTAACATGACACGCGAGTTAGAGACAACGATTCGGGGCGATCGCCTCCACCTAGACATTCAAGGAATTGTCCAAGGCGTGGGGTTTCGCCCCTTCGTGTATCAACTGGCCACCGCCCTAAACATAGCGGGCTGGGTCACCAATACCGCTGACGGAGTTGTGATCGAAATTGAGGGCGATCGCCCCCAACTCGAACAATTCTGTCAGCGTCTCCTCGCTGAACTCCCTCCCCACGCCCAAATCCATCGCCTCCATCGCCAAGAGATCCCCCCCCAGGGCCAAACAGACTTCCTCATTCAGGCCTCCGAATCCCATCCCCAACGCAAAACCGCCCTAATTCTCCCGGATCTCGCCACCTGTTCCCACTGCATCGAAGAACTGTTTAACCCCAACAATCGCCGCTACCGCTATCCCTTCATCAACTGCACCCACTGCGGCCCCCGATATAGCATTATCGAGACCCTTCCCTACGATCGCCCCCTCACCACCATGGCGGGGTTCCCCCTTTGCAACGACTGTCAGCAAGAATACGACAATCCCGGCGATCGCCGCTTCCACGCCCAACCCAACGCCTGCGAGGTCTGTGGCCCCCAATTAACGTTTCATCCCGCCACCAACCTCCCTCCCCTAGACGCCGCCCAAACCCTGCTACGTCAGGGACAAATCCTGGCCCTGAAAGGCTTAGGCGGGGTTCAACTTCTCGTCAACGCCCAAGACGAGGCGGCGGTTCAACGGCTACGTCAACGGAAACATCGCCCTAGTAAACCCTTTGCGGTGATGTATCCCCATCTCGATGTCGTTCGTCAAGACTGTTCTCTCAGCGACAGCGAAGCCGAACTCTTGCAATCCCCCGCCGCCCCCATCGTCTTATTGCGTCAACTCTTACAGCATCAACAACAGCCTCGCCTCGCCCCTTCCGTCGCCCCCAACAATCCCGATTTAGGGGTCATGCTTCCCTACACGCCCCTACATCATCTTCTCTTGCGAGAGTTCGCCGCCCCCCTCATCGCCACCAGTGGGAATCTCTCCGGGGAACCGATTTGTATTGACAATCAGGAAACCCTGCAACGCCTGGGGAACATCGCCGACGGCTTTTTGCTGCATAACCGCCCCATCGCCCGCCCAGTGGATGACTCGGTGGTACGGGTAATGGCTAAGACTCCCGTGATCTTGCGACGGGCTAGGGGATACGCCCCCAGAACTCTCTCGCTTCCTGGATTATCTCAATCGGTGTTGGCGGTGGGGGGCTATTTTAAGAATACGGTGGCGATCGCCTTCGATGAGAAGGTGTTTGTCAGTCAACATATTGGCGATTTAGACAATCCCGCCAGCCGCCAGGCCTTTGACTATACCCTGGCCAAACTCTCTAGTATCTATGACTTTGAACCTGAGGTGATTGTCTGCGATGGCCATCCTGATTATCCCTCGACTCAGTTCGCCCAACACCTGGCCCAAGACAAACAATGTTCCTTAATCCGGGTTCAACATCATCAGGCCCATATCCTCTCGGTGATGGCGGAACATGGATTACAGGCCCCGGTGTTGGGGATTGCTTGGGATGGAACTGGCTATGGGATGGATGGAACGATTTGGGGGGGGGAATTGTTGCAGATTGACACCTCGCCCCAGGGATTTCAGCGGTTAGCCCATTGTCGCAGTTTTCCTCTCCTGGGGGGCGATCGCGCGGCCAAGGAACCGCGACGGGCGGCGTTGGGGCTATTGTGGGAAGCTTTCGGAGAAGAGATGTTTCAAAATCCCGCCTTAACCTCGCTTCCGCCGCTTCGGGCTTTTTCGCCTTCGGAGTTGAACCTGGTTCAGACGGCGTTACGTCGTGGGCTGAATACGCCCCGTAGTAGTAGTGTGGGGCGGTTGTTTGATGCGATCGCCTCCCTGTTAGGGCTTCAGCAGCGTCTGAGTTTTGAAGGGGAAGCGGCCATGGCCTTGGAATTTGCCGCTAGAACCGTGAACACTGGCGAAGTTTACCCAATTTCCCTCTCTGGGGGAGTTTGGGATTGGCAAGAGATGCTGTTGGGCATTTTGGGCGATCGCACCTCAGGAGAATCTATCCCCCATATCGCCGCCAAGTTTCACAATAGTCTCATCGAGGCGATCGCCCAGATGCTGCAAACCTATCATTATCCCTCCCTTCCCATCGTGTTAACGGGGGGTTGCTTCGGGAATCAGCGTCTCCTGGAGGGGGCGATCGCCCGGCTGCAACAGATGGGCATCCAACCCTACATCAACCAACAGTTCCCAGCCAACGACGGCGGACTCAGCCTCGGGCAAATCTATCGACTCTGCCAATCTTGAGCGAATCCTAGGGATTTTAGTGAGCTTGAAACGACCCTGATTATACCATAAAACCTCTTGTTTGTCACGGTTTTGTCTTGCAAAAGTTACCCGATGTCGAAAAAACTGGGGCGATCGTAAAAAGTTTTTAAATCCTGACCCTCTTGGCTTGAAATACCCCTACCATAGCCCATAAGACTGTAGCGAGGAGGCCGTCCCGAACCGCAAACCCCGCCTCATGCTTGTTACAATTCTTGTCATTCTTTCGCATTTATACAAATTATGTGTTTAGCCGTCCCCGGACAAGTCTTAGAAATTGAGGGAACCGACCCTCTGAACAAAAGTGGAAAAGTCAGTTTCGGCGGCGTCGTCAAAACCGTGAGCCTCGCCTATGTCCCCGAGGTTGAGATCGGGGATTACGTCGTCGTTCATGTCGGATTTGCCCTAAGCAAAGTCGATGAAGCCGCAGCACAACAAACCCTAGCTGATTTACAACAGATTGCAAAATTGGGTTAATAAACGTAAATACCTCTCGCAATCTCCCCAGAAGTATCCCATACTAAGTCAAGGAGAATCAATCGAAACTCAACCATTTTTCGGGGAAAAATTTATTCAACTTAAATTTCGATTAACCCTCCATTAACCTTGTCCATTAAAACAACATCCTAATTGTTTGAAGGGTGTCTTCTGTTGTCAAGAAAACGGGTTACAGCCCCGGCCATGCAACAGATCCCATCGACCCCTGACATTCTCCAACCGTGCAATCGCGAAGCGTGCAGGAACTGC
>SIHH01000424.1 GCA_004299065.1 Phormidium sp. SL48-SHIP
GGTTCGGGAGTCGGTTCAGGAGTCGGTTCCGGTGTTGGAGTCGGTTCGGGAGTTGGTTCAGGAGTGGGTGTTGGCGTTGCAACTGGCGTCGGTGTGGGTTGGGGAGTCGGCTGTGGAGTGGGTGTTGGCGTTGCAACTGGCGTCGGTGTGGGTTGGGGAGTCGGCTGTGGAGTTGGGGTGGGAGATGGAGGAACAGCGGCGATATCATCTGGCGAGGGTTCGGGAGAGTCGGACTCCTCAAGAGAGTTCTCAACCAACTCTGGCGAGTCATCTGGCGAGTCATCGGTTGTCACCTCGGGACGTGGTTCGGGGTTGAGTAACTCAATCGGGACAATCACCTCTCGACTGGGGGAAGGAGACGGAGAGGGAATTAACAGTCGAGGTTGTATCAGTCCCCATAGCAACAAATGAACTCCCACCGAGAGTCCTCCCCATCGCCACCAGATGCGAGGGGAATAGGATACAGCGCGATGACGCCAATGGATGGCTTGAGAAATCTCGGGAGGGGAGTCTGACACAGGGATAGAGACGATGCAACAGGGGAAAATCGAGGGCAACGAAAACGGGAGATTTGTAAAGTTATGTTACATAATTGGCGAGATTACGTAAAACTGGCGTGGTTATTCCGACAGATAAAAGGGGAGAGGGTTTCTGGGTCGTGTATGTTGTCTGGTGAAGCCTGGGTTCACCACGTCATACCTCTCTCCCCTTTTCCTGGCCTCGATGAGATTTGGCCGTTAAAGATCCCGAACTCGGTGGGTTCCTCTCAAGCTATACCGATAAAGCTATAATTAGACTTCAATCCTAATACTCCGCTACAGCGCTCAGTTTTTTATATATGCCACGTCCTATAGTTGCTATTATCGGTCGTCCCAATGTAGGGAAGTCGACCCTGGTTAACCGCCTAGCCGGTGGTAAGGAAGCTATTGTCCATGATGAACCGGGGATTACCCGCGATCGCACTTATAAGCAAGCCTTTTGGTGCGATCGCGAGTTTCAGGTGGTCGATACTGGGGGCCTCGTCTTCGATGACGATAGCGAATTTCTCCCGGAAATCCGCGAACAGTCCCGTTTAGCCTTAGCCGAGGCCCAGGTGGCGATTTTCGTCGTCGATGGACAAATGGGACCCACCGCCGCCGACCGAGAAATTGCCGATTGGCTACGTCAGCAGTCGGTTCCTGTGATCCTCGCGGTCAATAAATGTGAATCTGTTGACCAAGGCCTCATCCAAGCGGCGGAGTTTTGGGAGTTGGGTATTGGTGACCCCTTCCCCGTCTCTGGGATTCATGGTAGCGGTGTGGGGGATCTCCTCGATGCGGTTATTGCCCATCTTCCCACGACGTTAGAGGAAGACGAGATCGAAGAAATTAAGGTGGCGATCGTGGGTCGTCCCAATGTGGGCAAATCCAGCCTTCTCAACGCCTTTGTGGGGCAAAATCGGGCTATTGTTAGCCCCATCTCGGGAACCACCCGCGACACCATCGATACTCTCGTCGAACGGGAGGGGGTTCGCTATCGCCTCATTGATACCGCCGGAATCCGCAAGAAGAAACACGTGGATTATGGGGCGGAGTTTTTCAGTATTAACCGGGCCTTTAAAGCCATTCGTCGGTCTGATGTGGTGTTATTGGTCATTGATGCCCTCGATGGGGTCACGGAACAGGACCAAAAACTGATGGGCCGGATTGTTGAGGAAGGACGGGCCTGTGTGTTGGTGATTAATAAGTGGGATGCGATCGATAAAGACTCTCACACGATTTATGACTACGACCAACATATCGATAGTCGCTTCTATTATGTCAGTTGGGCGCAACGGGTCTATGTCAGCGCCCAAACGGGACAACGGCTACAAAATATCCTCGATTTGGTCAACATCGCCAATGAAGAACATAAACGCCGGGTCACCACGTCGGTGATTAACGAAGTTCTCGAAGATGCCATTTCCTGGAAGTCGCCCCCCACGAATCGCCAAGGCCGCCAGGGCAAAATCTACTACGGAACCCAGGTTCGCAGTCAACCGCCGACGATTACGCTATTTGTCAATGATCCCAAACGCTTCAATGACAATTATCGCCGCTACATTGAACGCCAGTTACGGGACCAGTTAGGCTTCACGGGAACTCCGATGCGACTCATCTGGCGCGGCAAGAAACCCCGCGATATGGAAACCCGAGGTACATCCAACCGCGCGGTCCGCGTCTAAGT
>SIHH01000005.1 GCA_004299065.1 Phormidium sp. SL48-SHIP
AGGCAAGAGGGGAACCCACCCCTAACCCCTCCCAAGAGGGGATGGCAAGAGGCAAAAGAAGGGAACACCGGAACAGGTAAGGGGTTAGGAGACGGGGGAGGGGAGGACGCTGTTGAGGGCGGCGGCGGGGCCGACGAGGCTGATGTAGGGGTCGATGAAGTAGCGGCTGGCGACTCGTCGGGCTTCTTCGGCGGTGACTTGGGCGATCGCCTCTGGGAACATCTCGTCAAACTCTATCCCTAAGCCGAGGGTTTCGTACCAGCCTAAAATTTGGGCAATTTGGGAGTTGGTCTGTTTTCCGAGGGCATATTGCCCCAAAAGTTTGTTTTTGGCGGTTTGTAGTTCGTCGTTGTGGAGATATAAGGCGGTTAGCCGCTCGACTTCGACTCGTAGGCCTTCGACGGCGATCGCCGTATTTTGGGGCGCGGTTCCCAGGTACACGACAAACTGCGATTTGTCAAGTCTTGTGGGATAAAATGCCGAGACATCATAGGCCAGTCCTCGTTTTTCCCGCAGTTCGACAAACAGGCGACTGGAGAGACCATTGCCGAGATAGGTATTGAGGAGTTTGAGGGCGGCGTATTCGGGGGGAATCTGATGGCCCTGTTTCAGGAGGACGGAGGGGGCGAGGTAGCCCAACATGACGATCGCCTGTTGGGTGTCTTGGGCGGTTTTGCAGACGGTCGGCCGGGGGGTGAGGCGGGGTAAGTCCACTTGGGGAATTGGTAGAGGCGGCGCGGTCCAATCTCCAAAGGCGGTGTCTAGGGCGGCGATCGCCTTGTCCAAGTTCCAGCAGCCGACTAAGCTAATCACGAGATTATCGGGGCGAAAATAGGTCCGGTGGAAGTTCTCCAAATCCAACCGAGTCAGTCCCGGTACAGTATTCTCTAATCCCAGGGTGGATACCGCATAGGGATGGTCTTGATACATGGCCTCTCGCAATTGGGAAAAGGCGATGGAGAAGGGTTGTTCTTTCTGGGCGCGAATGGCTTGTAGGGTGAGGCGTTTTTCGAGTTCGACTTCGGCTTCTGGGAGGGCCGGCGATCGCAACAGTTGGGCGCTGAGGTTAAGAATCTCCTCAAAGTCAGCCGAAACGGTTTTGAGGCTAAACAAAAAGTAATCGTTGGTGGTTTCGGCCCCTAAACTCGCCCCGACGGATTCGACTTGTTCAGCAATATCCATCGAGGAAAGGTTCCCCGTCCCTTTTGTCATCACGGAGGCTAGTAGATGGGAGAGTCCGAAGAGATGGGGAGGTTCGCAGCGCGTCCCGGTTTTGACAAAAAAACGAGCCGTCATGATATCGGCGGTGGGATTTTCCACCAGGATGACGGTAATCCCGTTATTGAGAACGACGCGGTGTGCAGACATAAATTCGGGGGACTCGAAGGTAAACAGTTCGCAACAATCAAACCCCATCTAGGCTATCACTGTTCGTTAACGCCGATGGTAACAACGTAGTTGTCCAGGCTTAGATACTGTCGGGCGATTTGACGCAGGTTATCGGGTTTGAGGGCTTGAATCCGTTGAGGATACTGGGTGGCCAGATCAGCACGACTGAGGGTTTGATAGTAGCCATAAAGGCCCGCGAGTTGGGCGGGGGTTTCGGTGGAGAAGGCGTAGTCGTTGCACAGTTGTCGTTGCGCCCGGGCCAGTTCCAGGGCCTCGACGGGGATTTCGCGTAATTGATGAATTTGATGCAAACTGGCTTGTTCGACGGCTTCGAGGAAGGGGACCTCCAGCCAAGCACTGATGGTAAAGAGGCTGGAGTCTCGTTGCAGGGAGAAATAGCTAGTAATGCCCTGGACCCATTGACGCTGTTCCCGCAGTTCGCGCACGAGACGGGAGGAACGACCGCTGGCGAGAATCATGGAGAGGAGATCTAAGCCATAGGCATCGTCGAGATGGTCAATACCGGGACCGGTCCAGGTGAGGTTGAGGCGGGCTAATTCTAGGCGTGGAAAGGCCAGTTCCCGCCGCCGTACGCCGTGAATGGGCGGTTCTGGGGGAATGATGACTTGGGGACAGCCAGGATTGGGCAGAAAGTCTTGGAAACAGTGATCGATGCGATCGAGGGCTTCGAGTTCGGAGATGCCCCCTACGACAGCGATGGTGAGGTTTTGGGGTTGGTAATGGCTGCGATGGAATTGCCGTAAGTCGGCCGGCGATCGCCCTAAAAGGCTTTCTTGAGTTCCCAAGACGGGACGGCGATAGGGATGATGCTGATAAACGGTGTCGAGGGTGGCCTCAAATAGCAAGTCATCAGGATTATCCTGACTTTGGCGGATTTCCTCAAAGACCACCTCCCGTTCCCGGAAAAACTCATCCTCTGGGATAGCGGCATGAAGGAGAAGTTCTGAGAGGAGGGGTAGGGTGTCGCTAAAGTAGGGGCTGGCTGTGGTGATAAAGAAATGGGCGTAGTCGTAACTGGTGGCGGCGTTGGTCAGTCCGCCACAGCCTTCGATGGCGGCGTCAAAGTAACCGGGGGCGAGGCGATCGGTTCCCTTAAAGATGGCGTGTTCGAGAAAATGGGCCATCCCGGACCACTCATCGGGTTCGACTCTGGCCCCGGCCTTAACCCAGACATCGGTCACGACGACGGGACTATGGGGGACATACTGATGCACAACGGTGAGACCATCGTGACGTTCAAAGGTGCGGGCAGGACAGTTACTATCACTGACTACTCGGGAAATGCTGGAAGTTTGAGTTTGGGGCATGGTTCGCAAGCGCCTTATCGCCAATACGCGGGCTGTGGGACGACACACCTGGGAGTGCACTCTCATCGTCGTTCATCGCGAAACCCAACGTTTTTATTTACCCTAACTCGTTTTTGTGCCTCAGTTAGCTATTTTAACTACAAATGATGTAATTCTTTAGGGAAGAAGGGGAAGAAGGCAAGAGGCAAGAGGCAAGAGGCAAAAGAAGGGAATAGGGAATAGGGAAGGGGTATAATAACCCCCCTCTTGCTTCTTGGGAGGGGAGGGTAAGGGGCAAGAGGGGGGTGTTGGGCTTAATGTTAGAGTTTGAGCATGGCCATGAAGGCTTCTTGGGGAACGTCTACGGTACCGATCGCCTTCATGCGTTTCTTCCCTTTGGCTTGTTTCTTCAAGAGTTTCTTCTTGCGAGAAATATCGCCGCCGTAGCATTTGGCTAAGACATCTTTGCGAAGGGCGGGGATGCGTTCGCTGGCGATGATGCGGCTACCAATGGAGGCTTGTAGGGGAACTTTGAACTGATGGCGGGGAATCAACTCTTTGAGTTTTTCGACTAAGGCCCGCCCAACAGGATAGGCTTTATCTCGGTGGACGATGACGGCTAGGGCATCGACGGGATCGCTGTTGACCATGACATCGAGACGCACCAGGTCGTTTTCACGGTAGCCAATCATCTGATATTCCATGCTGGCGTAGCCGCGCGATCGCGATTTGACTTGATCGAAAAAGTCCGTCACCACTTCGGCGAGGGGCAATTCATAAATCAATGTGGTACGGGTGGGGGTGAGGTATTTCATGTTTTTGAACTCGCCGCGACGACCTTGGCAGAGTTCCATGAGGGTCCCGACGTACTCTTCGGGGGTAATCAAATCTACGCGAACGTAGGGTTCTTCGATTTTCTCGCGCTGGACGGGATCGGGCATCAAACTGGGGTTGTCGATGTTGATCATGTCGCCGTCGGTGGTGGTGACGTGATAGACCACGGAGGGGGCGGTGGTGATTAAATCCAGGTTATACTCCCGTTCGAGGCGTTCCTGGATAATTTCCATATGGAGGAGGCCGAGGAAACCGCAGCGGAAGCCGAATCCCATGGCGCTGGAGGTTTCGGGTTCGTAGTTGAGGGAGGCGTCGTTGAGTTTGAGTTTTTCGAGGGCGTCCCGCAGGTCTTCAAATTGGTCGGAGTCGGTGGGGAAGAGGCCACAGAAGACCATGGGTTTGGCTTCGGTGTAGCCGGGGAGGGGGCTGTCGGCGGGGGCTTTGGCGAGGGTGATGGTATCGCCGACGCGGGCATCTTCGACGGCTTTGATGGCGGCGGATAGATAGCCGACTTCTCCGGCGTGGAGGCTGTCGACTTGTTGTTGGGTGGGGCAGAGAATCCCGATTTCGTCGAGGTCAAATTCTTTTTTGGAAGCCATGAAGCGGACGCGATCGCCCTGATTGAGGGTTCCGTCCATGATGCGGAAATAGACGATGACGCCGCGATAGGGGTCGTAGTAACTGTCAAAAATCAAGGCCCGCAGGGGTTCGTCAACGGTATCCTGAGGCGGTGGCACTTGATGAACTAGGTATTCGAGGATTTCGGGGATGCCGATTCCTTCTTTGGCGGAGGCGTGGATGGCTTCGGAACAGTCGAGGCCGACGACTTCTTCGATTTCTTCGATGACGCGATCGGGTTCGGCCCCAGGGAGGTCAATTTTGTTGAGAACGGGGATGATTTCTAGGTCGTTTTCCAGGGCGAGATAGACGTTCGCCAGGGTTTGGGCTTCGACGCCTTGGGAGGCGTCGACGACCAGCAATGCCCCTTCACAGGCGGCGAGGGATCGGGAGACTTCGTAGGAGAAGTCCACATGCCCAGGGGTGTCGATGAGGTTGAGGACGTAGCTTTGGCCATCTTTGGCGGTGTAGTTCATCCGGGCCGCCTGAAGTTTAATGGTGATGCCCCGTTCCCGTTCCAAGTCCATGTTGTCCAGGAACTGTTCTTTCATTTTCCGCTGTTCTACGGTTCCGGTGTAGGACAGCAGGCGATCGGCCAGGGTGGATTTGCCGTGGTCGATGTGGGCAATAATTGAGAAGTTGCGGATGCGGGAAACGGGTACGTCGGTCATATAGGTGTTGGAGTAGCAGAGTTAGGATGAGGACGCAGAACCGGTGGTGTGACCGATTGCTTTACATATTTTAGTCGGTTGCTGGGGCTGTGGGAAATTGGGGCATGAGATCGCGGCTGAGATCATGGCAAAATGAGCTTGAAGAGTTTTGGGGCGATCGCCGCCGGCTCTTCGACCCCTTCATGGTTTCACACGCTTTTACATCATCATTATGACAGGACTCGACGGAGAACTACGCACGACTCAAGAACTCCTCAAACGCTACGCTGCGGGGGAACGCGAGTTTGAGCAGGTACGGCTCAGTGGTGCGGATTTACACAATACGATTTTGCATGGCATTGATTTAAGTGAGGCCATTCTCAATCAGGCGAATCTCAGCCGCGCGGATTTGCGGGGGGCGGATTTGAGTTGGGTGGATTTGAGTGGGGCCGATTTACGGGGGGCGGATTTGCGCGGCGCGATTCTGACTCGGGCGGATTTGAGTGGGGCCAATCTCAGTCATGCGAATTTGTTGCGGGCGGATCTGAGTTTGGCGAATCTTGAGGAGGCGAATTTGAGTGAGGCGATTCTCCCCGATGGCACGATTCAAGGGATGATTACGCCGTTGGAGGAGGAGGACAGCGAGGATACGAGCAGTACGGTCTTGCGGTTGTACTATAACCCGGTGTCTTGGAATGCGCGTCGGGTTTGGATCGCGCTGCTGGAGAAGGGTATTTCCTTTGAGTTGGTGCGTCTGAATTTAGATGGGGATCAGCGATCGCCCCAGTTCCTGGAGGTCAACCCCTTTGGCCAAGTTCCGGTTTTGGTCGATGGTGAGTTTAGGGTCCTCGAATCGTTGGCGATTCTGGATTACGTTGAGGCGATCGCCCCCTATCCTCCCTTATTACCCCGAGAACCGAAAGCGTTGGCGACGGTACGGATGATTGAGATGTTGACGGTGAATGAGTTGTTACCGCGACTGATGCCGCTGATGCGTCATGAGTTTGGGGAAACCCGCCTAGATTCGTCGGCGCTAATGGGCGTGCATGAATCCCTAGATGAGGTGCTAAGGGTCTTTGAAGAGACGTTACAGGGACGACCCTATTTTGGGGGAATTGCTCTGAGTATGGCGGATATTGTGGCGGGTACGGTGATTCCTTGGTTGCCCCGTTTGGGCCATCTGTTACCGAAGTTCCCCCAGTTACAAGGCTGGTGCGATTTATTGCACCAACGGCAAACTTGGACTCAAACGGAACCGACGGAGGGGGAACTGGCTGCGGCTGAGTCTCATCTCCGGCAACTCTTGGCCGCGACCTAGCCGGAAGAGGGCGATCTTAAAGGCACGCCCCCATTTTGTTTCTTCCCCTCTTGGGAGGGGTTAACGGTGGGTTGTCCGGTGTTGGGGGGTTCCCTATCTATTCCCTTTTGCCTCTTGCCTCTTGCCCCTTGCCTCTTGCCCTTCCCCTTCCCCCCATCGGTCCTAAATAGTTCTGGAGGTAGGGGGAAAAGACTTCGTAGATGAGGGTTAGGGGTTGTCCGTGATGCCAAAAGAGGTAGTGACGACCCCAGAAGGGGCCAGACTCGTTAAAGGCCTGTTCTAAGGGCTGGGAATGCCCGTAATAGATGCCTTGCACGTCGCGATAGAGTTCGGCATGGATGCGGGAGAGGTTTTCCCAGATGGGGAGGGAGCGGTTTTGCAGGTAGTCGTCGATGTGACGGGTTTCCCACCAGGAGGTGGCGTAGGCTAGTCGTTGCCCGGAGGCGGTGCGTAGCCAAACTTGTCGCCGCAGTCGGGGACTGGGAACGGCTTGGATGAGATCGGGGGCGCCATCTGCGTCTGTGCCAATGGCGGACATATCAATGACATCAACTTCTGTGGGTTCTCCGGTGAGGAGCCGTAGGTGACGGGTGGGGGAGCCGTCGCCAAGGAGCAGCATTTGCCAGGCGGGGGCGAGTTGCTGGTGGGGTAGGCCATTGCGAACCGCGTCTTCTCCCCCATGCCAAATCAAATCAAGGGCGTTCCAAGTTCGGTAGGCATCGGCGCGATCGGGATACTCGAACGTCGCAGTCAATTTCCTTAACATAACTTAACTTGCAGTTTCTATCATAGCGTTGTTCGTTCGATCGCTCGGTGTGTGGCCAGGATAAGGGGCGAAATCTAGGTTAGGCTTAAAGGGGGCCGCCTTTCCTGAGCGCTGTTTTGAGCTGTGACACGGCAGCTGTTCTCGGGAAGTTTCCCCAAGTCATTGGCTTAATCAAAAAGTTCTGAATGTTTGACGCTGACTGGGTTCAACGTTTTTCTAAGTTGATTGCACGTCATACGGGGCTGCTGATGCGTCCCCAAGACGAGCGCAATTTGTGCAAGAAATTAGAGCAACGGCTAACGACGTTGGGATTTTCGTCTCCGTCGCCCTATTACGATTTGCTACGTTGCGCGGTGGAGAATCCCTTAACGGTGGATCGCCAGACGACGGCGAGTCGGCGAGAATGGACGCTTCTGATTCGGCGTTTGGTGGTGACGGAAAGTTATTTTTTTCGCGATCGCGGTCAGTTTGAGTTGTTGCGATCGCGTCTGCTGCCAGAAATTTTAGTCAAACAACGCAATATCGCGGCCCAAACGGGGGAACGTCCTCAGTTAAAAATTTGGAGTGCGGCTTGTGCGTCGGGGGAGGAACCCTATTCTCTGGCGATTGTGTTGTGGGAACTCCTCAATGATCGCGATCGCTGGGATTTACAGATTATCGGCAGTGATATTAATGATGAAAGTTTGGCCCAAGCCAAACGGGGTGAATATAGTGCTTGGTCATTTCGTCAGGTGGAGTCTTCGATCAAAACTCAGTATTTCCGCCAACAGGGCGATCGCTACATCCTCAACCCCGAGATTCGCCGCCTGGTGACGTTCAACCGGGTCAATCTCGTTAGTGATCCGCTACCGGATGCCAATCTAAATCTCTATGATCTCGACTTGATTCTCTGTCGTAATGTCTTTATCTACTTCGATCGCGCTTCGATTGAACGGGTCTTGGATAAGTTCTATCACAGTCTCGGCTTAGGGGGCTATCTGATTGCGGCTCATGCTGAACTCCAAGGTGCGGGCCACCATCAGTTTCATAGCCAGTTGTTTCCTCAATCGGTGGTCTATCAACGCTGCGATCGCCTCGAACGCAACCGCCTTCTCAACCGTCCTCCCAAAGCGACAACGGTATCACGTTGTCAATCGCCCCCCACTCCCACACCGTTGCCGATTCTCCCGAACTCTAGCCAACATTCCAGCTTCAGAACAGCACCGTTGCCCGTCACCTCCCCCCCTTCCCCAGTGGTTCCCATCCCGCCACCCCGGCCAACTCCCGAGGTGAGTCATCCTCAGTGGCAAGATGCCCGACGCCATTTTCGCACCTCTGCCTATCACAAGGCCATTCACTGTGCTGAGAGGAGTCTCTCGGACAACCCCCGTCATATCGACGCCTATTTGCTGATTGCCCGGGCCTATGCCAATCTAGGAGAGTACCAAAAAGCGGTTTATTATTGCTTACAGGCTCTCGAAATTGATTCGTTGGCGATCGCGCCTCATTATCTCTTGGCTCATCTCTATGAGGCTCAAGGCAACATCAACCGCGCTAAACGCATTTTAAAGAAAATTGTTTATCTTGCTCCCAAAATGCCGTTAGCCTATTTAGAACTCGCGCAAATCTATCGCCTCGAAGGGGATACTCGACGAGCCGATCATATGGAAGGGAGTGCCATTCAAATTCTGCGATCGCTCCCTCCAAACACCCCCATGGACGTTGACTCAAAACTCACCGCTGGCGACCTGTTACAACAACTCAATATCTGTTAATTCCACCCCCCAGGCTCTTCCGATTTTCTGACACTTATGGATTTGTCTCCCTATTTATTATTTGACATTAATCGCAACCATTATGCGATTCACGCCAGTGTTGTCGAGGAAGTCTTTTTTCTCCCGGAACTGACTCCCATTGCCGAAGCTCCCCGAGACATTGTGGGAATGTTCAACCTGCGCGGAACCATTGTTCCGGTGTTCGATCTTCCCCGTCGTTTAGGACACCGCCGTCAGCGTTATCAGTTAAGCGACAGCTTAATCACCATTAACCAAGGAGACACAGTTTTAACCTTTCTCGTCAATCATGTCCGAGAAATTGTCCAAATCAATCCTAACGACATTACCCATAAATTTGCCTATCAGGATGCAGATGAGTCCTCAGGAAATCCAGATTCATCAACCGCTGAATCTTCAACTCTGCCAGCCAAGCATCTGCAACGCCATAAACGTTTTTTAAAAGGAGTCGTTGAATTTGAAAATCGTTTAGTTGCCATTCTCGATGAACAGGTCATTCTCCGCGAAGTCCGTCAAAAAATCCCCCAAGACGAAGAGTTGGCCGATGAATCTGGTAATATCCTTGAACCGGCCGAAGCTGAACCCGACCAGGTTCAATTTTGCCCCGAGGCCACGCTTGAAGAACAAGATATCTTCCGTCAACGGGCCAACAGCTTACGCATTCCCACTGAAACGGCAGACTTAAAACAAGTCTTGTCCTTAGCCGTGGTGGCATTAGAAGGGGAGTATTTTGGCATTGACTTACAGCTTGTGCGTGAGTTTACGGATTTGCGTAACGTGACACCCATCCCCTGCTGTCCCCCCCATGTGGTGGGGAATATGAATCTACGGGGTGAAATCCTCACGTTAGTCCGCATTAACGACTTTCTAAACCTTCAGCCAACGTTATCGGACGACGATCCCAGCCAAATGTCAAGCCAACGAGCGGTGGTGGTACAAGTTGAGGATATGGTGGTGGGGATTACCGTCGATGAAGTTTTCGATGTGACACCTGTTGATCCCACTCAAATCTCGCCGATGCCCACGGCCATTCGAGCGAGTTCGGATGAGTACTTGCAAGGTACAATTCTTTATGAGGCAACAGCCCTGACGATTTTAGATATCTGCAAACTACTCAGTCAGGGTAAATTAGTTGTGGATGAAGAACCCTAGTTGTTTAATTTAGTCGGTTCAGCGGACTATTTCAGCGAATGGGCAAGGCCCGTCTCTCTAGCGACTACCGTTTAAATACCTCAGTGCAGCATCGCCAAACCTATGGGCAATTCTTTACTCCCCCAGCTTTGGCAAAACTCATGTTGAAATGGGTAATTCAGCCGCAACCGCAAATCATCTTAGATCCTGCTTTTGGTTTGGGTATCTTTTACCGACAATTTTTGACGTTGCAAGGAGATAATCCGGCGTTATCTTCACAATTTTTTGGCTATGATATCGACCGGTTGATTCTGTCCTACTGCCAAGATATCGCATCGGACTTATCTTTAATACTTGTCAATGCGGATTATTTAACTGCGGATATTGCTGGGGTAGATGCTATTATTTGCAACCCACCTTATATGAGGTTTCAAAAGTTTTCTGATCGAACGTCGATTCTCGCTGATTTGGAGATAAAGCTGGGCTATAAACTCCCTGGTCATTCTAATCTTGCTTCCCTATTTCTTGTGAAGTCTTTGGCTGAACTCAATCCGGGAGGTCGCCTTGCTTTTTTGATGCCGTTTGAGTTTTTTAATACAGGATATGGAATCCCAGTCAAACAAAATTTAGTGGAAAATAATCTGCTAAAACATATTATTTTAATCAAGAATGAGCGAGATTTATTTCCTGATGCTTTGACGACAATTTGTCTTTTATTATGTGAAAATAATGGTCAAGATGAGTTGATTAAATTCAGTCATATTACAACTCAGGAAAACCTCGATGAGATTGATGATCTAAGCCAGCTTGAGTACAGTCAACGTGCAGCGGCTCAGTTGCCCTCACAGCAAAAATGGTCACCGCTTTTGGAGTCTCCTCGGGATAGTCATATGATTCCGGAGGGGTTTTATGATTTGTCGAGTTATGGTGCATTTAAACGCGGAATTGCGACCGGAGCCAATGCTTTTTTTATTCTCAAACCTTCTCGGGTTAAAGAGCTTAATTTAGCGGCAGACTGTTGCTCTCCTTGTATTTCTAAAAGCCATCAAATTCAAGACTTTGTTTTAACAGATGATGGCTTTTTTCGGCTCGTTCAATCTGACCAAGCTGTCTATTGTTTGAATGTTCTAACGACGAGTCATCCTGAAGTTAAAGCCTATATTGAGTTTGGGGAACGCTGTCGGTTTCATCAGCGGTATCTGACGAAACGGCGACATCCTTGGTATAAATTGGAAACACGCCAGCCTGCTCCTTTATTAGTGGGCGTCTTTCATCGAGGTCGTTTTAAGGTGATTCGTAATTTTTCGGATGCCCTAAATTTAACCTGTTTTCATGGGTTTTATCCAAATCTGTTGGGACTGAATTGGCTTGATCACATTTTTGTCTATTTCATTAGTGATCTCGGCCAGAAGCTGGTTAAACTCAATCAACGTCAGTATGGGAATCGTTTAGATAAGTTTGAACCGGGAGATTTAAACCAAAGCCGGGTTCCGAACCCGGAGCAGTTGGGGAGTTTGGATAAGGCGGCGGTGGCCAGGGTTCTTAAGCTGGCTGAGGTGGATCGGTTTGGGGCGATCGCCTTAAGTAATCAGCTCATGGACACGATCTCTCGGGGCCATTAGTCAACAAACTTACGGGGACGGAGAATGGCACGACGCAGTAGTAACTTATACTCAGGATCATCAATAATGTGCGCGCCAAAACGAGAGAGATGGGGATTCATCAGTTGTGCGTCGAATAAGTCAAATTCCCGTTGACGCAGATGCTCAACTAATTTCACCATAGCAACTTTTGAGCCATCGGAAATGTTAAAAAACATGGATTCGCCAATAAAAGCGGCACCGATGGCGATGCCGAGGATTCCGCCGGCGAGGCGATCGCCCTGCCAGGTTTCAAAACTATGAGCCCAACCCACTTTATGGAGGGCCAGATAAATCTCTTTGAGTTCCGGGGAAATCCAGGTGGTTTCTCGGTTCGCACAGCCTTCGACGACGGCGGGAAAGTCTCGGTTAATGGCGACGCTGAACCGTTCTTGGTTGAGAACCCGTCGCAGGGATTTAGGATATCGGAAGCGAGAACCCAGGGGAATTAGGGTCCGTTCGTTGCTGCAATACCAACCGAGACGTCCGGCCGCTTCGTCATCGTCGTCATCGTTGGTCATGAGGAAATACCCTTGGGAGTAGCCTCGAATAATATGGGTTAAATCAGTGTTCATTGCTGTTTAGACAGACAGCAGCTAAGGCTTTGGCAAGAGGGGACTGGCTAGTCAGGGGAAACGCGCTACAATGTCTGGAATGATGTGGTCATAACGTCGAAAAAGACGTTCCCAAGCGTCGCTGAATACACAACACAAGTTTACAAATGGTATCAGATTCTCCGACCCCTCAACCAATCCGACCTGTCACGTTGCCGCCTGTGGAGAACCCAACTCAGGAAGGGCGATGGCTCAAAGATAGTCTACACCGCTGGCTCGATGAGGAGTTTATTCCTGAAGCGGTCAATGGTGAGATTGCTGAACGTGCTACTCGTGTGTATGTGCGACAGCGTATTGAGGGTGAGAATGATGTGGGGTCGTTGGTGTTGGCGATTGTGACGGAAATGCAGTCGTTTGATTTCTCGGAAAGCTTTTTTGGGGAGTTTGCGATCGCCAACGCGGTCAGTGATCTACTCCTCGATAGCTTAGGGGTCGATCGCTGTTGCGGTTCGTGAGTCTCGATGGCAAAACCGGGCAAGATTTGAGGTGATCTCAGCAAAAACGGCAAAAAAAACAGGGGTACGGCAGACGATATCAACGCCAGCGTCACCCCCATCTTGACGGTCAAACGATTACCAACTGGATTTGACGAGTCCGGGGAGGAGTCCTTCGTGGGCCATTTCCCGCAGTTGGTTGCGACAGAGACCAAAGTCCCGGTAGTAACCCCGAGGACGACCGGTGGCCCAGCAACGGTTACGAACCCGAGTGCGGGAACTGTTGCGAGGGAGCTGTTGTAGCTTGCGGTGAATTTCCATTTTCTCCCGCTGGTTGGGCGCGGTGCGGAACTGTTCTTTTAATTCAGCACGCAGGTCGGCGTATTTTTCGACGAGTTGTTTGCGCTTCTTGTGACGCTCGATGGAGCTTTTCTTAGCCATGAAAAAATTGTTCTCTGCTTCTGTGCAAGACACCAAACTACCATTATAGGCGATCGCCCCCGGAATGGGAATGGGAGCGCTCGCCTCTCGATCAGGTAATGATGGCTGAGTCACGACTCAAACGACTGACAGGAGTGAGGGCCTAGTCATAGAGACGCAAGCGGTCACAGCCAATCACTTGTCCAGTTTGGCCGTTTTCGTCTGCATAGGCCGTGACATTAAAGTTATAGGGGCCTGGCATTCTAGGATTGCGATCAGGACTCAGGGCCAGGGTGACTGTTTCTCCAGGGGAGACTGGGGTGTCAAAGACGACGCTAACCATCCCTTCATCGAGGTTGTGGGAGACGGAAGCCAGGTCAACGGAGTCACCGGGATTGTCCTGGGTTCCGAGGAAACTCTCAGTGTCATCGGTTTGATACTCCCAGGACATTTCGGGGGACATTTCGGGGCCTTGTAATTCGATGTCAACTCGGGCTAAGGGTTCCCCGGCGTCTTCAGGCAGGCGGATGGTGAAGAAATGGGTATCATGCCAACTGCCGGTTGTATGGGAACTGCTGCTAATGTTCTCTAAGGCCGGTGGATGCTCAAATTGGTGACTGCCATCACCGACTTCAACCGCTCGGGCCATACCGCCCAAGGCCATTGACCCCAGCCAAATCCCCGAAAGTCCTGCAATGATGATGTTTTTGGGGTTGTTGGGTTTGGTGAAAATCATATGGATAATTTATTGCTCGGTTGTATTCGCACTAATCCTAGTTTAGGTAAATCGAGCCGGCAGGACATCTTCCAAAATAGAGAGTTTAAACGGCGGATTAGAGAACCTTAACCTGGACTTTACCTAACGCTCGTCTCTCTAATCGTCTATCCAAAGTATGAACAAACGTATCTTAATCTAAAGCTTGATTGCGATTTGGGGCGGTAGAGCGGGATTGGGCAGAGGTGGATGATACCGTTGAATCCATGGTTAGCCGTCTCAACGGCGCCTCGGTTGCAAGCGGCGTTTTAATCATTCGGAATTATGTATAACAAAAACACGAAACAAGATCCCTTGGTGGCAGCAGTGACGGCAGCGTTGGGAGCGGGAGTAGCCACCTCATTTGCGGTCAGTCAAGGTCAAAGTCCCTGGCTGGCGTTGGGGATTACCCTTTTTGCAGCGGCTTTGGCGCTGGTTCTCGATCGCCTCGGTGTGGTGTAGCCTCGTGGTGTAGCCTCGTGGTGTCATCTCGGGGGTGTTATCTCGCGGATGGGCGATCGCTCTCAATCTTGTTCGATCAACCTTGCTAGGATGGAAAGATGTCAAATTCTGGATCTTCGCAGACGACGAGTTCGTCATCTGGATCTAGGATCTGACATCTTTCTACTTTGCTTTCGTCCTAGGATTTTCCCCTACAGCGTTCTCGGCGTGTCACCTCAAATCACCATGTCTCACTTTCCTCTCCTGAGTCACCGGTTCTCCTCGATACCGGGGCCAACGGTTATCGTCCTGATGAGTTTAATGCTTTGGGGGGGAACTGGCCGATCTCAGGTGGTACGAGCGTCGGTTCCTGGCCTGGATGGGTCGGATCTCGGACGCGAGGCGATCGCCCAACCCCTAGCCCAAACCACAGAGATTCTACAATTCGCCGATACTGGGGATGATGTGGCTGAAGTGCAACTGTTGCTGACCGAATTTGGTTACTTCACAGAACCCGTCAGTGGCTTCTTCGGTCGAGAAACCCGAACGGCGGTGGCGGACTTTCAGGAAGATGCGGGACTCCCCGTGAATGGACGTGTTGATCGCGAGACGCGACGAGCCTTATTTGGGGAGTCAGTCTCTGAGAGACTGTTTTCATCCAATCGCTGGTTGTCGTATGGAGATCCGGTTCTCATGCGCGGCGATGAGACCGCAATTGTGGCCGAGTTACAGGCCGCCCTCAATGAGATTGGTTTAGGACCGATTCCAGAAGATAGCGTTTATGGCAATCAAACGGCGGCGGCGGTGCGGGACTTTCAGCGTCGTTATGGGATTGATGCGCCGGTGTTGGGAGAACTCGATCGCCGCACCGCGTTGATTTTATCGGGAGTCCTCGAAGGTCGTATTCCCCCCCCTGAGGCTCGGATCGAACTGAGTCGGGGAGATATGGGCTTTGAGGTGCATGAGTTGCAACGGGTGTTGTCTCAAACACGACGCCCTCAAGGAGATACCTATTTTGCGGACTCGCCAACGGGGTTTTATGGTTCGATTACGGAAGGGGCCGTCCGGGCCTATCAGCGGGATAATAATCTGGCGGCGACTGGGATCGCTACGGAACGGACGTTAGAGCGCTTGTTTGCGGGACATCGCTATGTGGTGGTGGTTCCTTTTCGTCCAAATCGCTCCCGGTTGGGAGAGATGAATCGGGTTCGCAGTGCGATCGCCCGTCTCGATGATTTACCGGGACTGCGGCCCCAGGCGTTGCGCTTCTATGATGATCGCCGGGGTCCCTATATTGATGCGGGTTGGTATCGTCAGCGAGATGAGGCTGAGGCCCGAGTGGCGGCATTGCGCGATCGTGGCCTGATGAATGCTCGGGTTGAACACTTTAATGATCTCTTTGCTCGGATGCGTTTGTCTCAGGCAGATTTGGGAACCCGATAGAGGAAATTGGATCGCAAGAGCTCGAAGGTAAGGAATTTGGCTGCTTTCGTACTACGTCTAAAGCCTGTGTCATGGCTGGAACGATGACACAGGCTTTGACATTTTAGGGATTTGAGGAATTGGCTTTTTTCGGGCGGCCGCCTTTTTTGCCATTTTCACGGGCGGCTTGGCGTTTAGCCGTAGAGGTGTTTTGACCACCTTTACGGCCCAGTTCGGCCATCCAGTTACGAGTCCCGAACATACCTTGAACCAGAGCAGGTAGGCTGAAGTCTGCATCCAGGCTCTCCCAATGCAAACTTTGACCATTACCGCCAAGCCATACATCGTCGAGTTGTTCCGGTGTGGCGGTGTCTAACCCTTGAGCCAAATGGGGCGGAAAAGCAAAAATTGCCCCATTTTTCAGGTGAACTTCCACGAGGTTACGCTCTCGGTTATATTTCACGCTCTCAGCACGAGGGCCGTCTTCCGCTAAGGCGGCCTCGGCTTCAGCTTCGGCAATTTCTGCGGCTAATGCCTCTTCGGTGAACTCAAAGTCCCAGGTTTGTTGCCATTGGTTAGCCATGGATATCCTCCCACCTGCTTAAAAATTCCTGTTGATGTTGGGCGACGAGTTTGAGGGCAGCGATCGCATCCTTATTGGTGATGCTGCGATCTTTTTTGGATGAGTTTCGGGCGTTGATCCTCATTTCCAATTGCGATTTTCATGTCTGGCTGATTCCCCTTCCGTCCGGGGAAGACGTGAACATGGGCTGGTTGATGGTCATTAGTATAGATATATACAGTGAACTTGGAGTCGTTATAGATTTTCGGTATAGTGTTTTAATTTTCATAGCTAGATAATCAATAAGTATTAGGTGCTTGGTTTAGCTTGGATATTGAGAAAAGCTTACTCAACACTTTAAATGAGCTTCCCCCGTAAACTATAACCCATCGCTTGGGTTTCTGTGACGGCCACAATCAGACGTGAACCCGGCTCGAATAATCCTGCCCACCCCCCCAACCCTCAATATGTCTTTGCTCGCAGGTCTTCGTCCCAGGTAGAGTTGAGACATCATTCATTTAACGGAAGAACCGTCACCATGTCTCGTGATTTAAATCCCGCAACTCCCTATCGAGGCGCTGAAGCCATCGAAGGCGCGATCGCCCGAGGAGTGGATCTCGATGGAACCCCCATTCCCAACTCCCAACTCGAACTGTATCGAACCGTCATGGAACTCGAAGCTGGGCGGCCTCGCAGTGGTGTCACCAAAACCCTGCGCGATCGCATCGTCCGCATCGGCTGTAAACACTTCCCTCCCAGGGAACTCAACCGACTCCTCCAGGATGCTGAGTTTGTCCCCCTCACCCCCCAAGAGACAGACTTTTTTTATCCCAATCATGCCAACTCACCCCAAAAAAGCTCTCTCTAAAGACGGAGTGAGACCTCGCTCGTCACTGATTAGGCTACAGGTGGCTTAATGATTCGTTAAGTTTCCAGTGTGATCGCGATCGCACCCTCCATTCAAATTCCTGACTTCGTTGATTTGTAAATTTTATTTGCGGTTTATGAAGTTAGGTTGCAAAATGGAACTAATCGGTTGACAAAAGTAGAGTAACTACCATGGCTTACGCCACTTCTTCCAACTTCACCTCAACTCAAGCCAACGCACTCTCGACCGTCGAACCCACCTCCCTTGTTCCGGAAGTGTCGGCTCGTATCCAACGCCTCACCACAGATGACCAGTTGGCACTCCTGTGGTTTATCTATCTCGAAATGGGTAAATCCATCACCCCCGCCGCTCCTGGGGCTGCCCGTCTTCAGCTTGCTGAAGGCCTCCTGGCCCAAGTCAAAGCCCTCAGTCCCGAGGAGCAGATGAGCTTCATGCGCGATCTCGTCGCCAAACGCAACAGCCCTCTCAGCCGCGCCTATGGGGTCTTCAACGCCAACACCAAACTCGGGTTCTGGTACTGTCTGGCCCAAGGTATGGATGAGGGAACCGTCGTGCGCGTCCCCCAAAGCTACAAACCCTCTCGTCCGGTTAAAGACTTGCTCAATGTCCTGATGACTCAGGCCAACTTCAGCCAACAAATCACCATTCTGCGTAACGCCGTGGTGAACATGGGCTTTGATGCGCTCCGCTAGAGTCCCCTAGGACAACACCAAACCCTAATCCTGAATCGAAACAGCGGAGTGGAGGTCAACTCAACCCCTTTACTCCGCCTTCTTTTTAGACTCATCGAAGTCAATTATGAGGTCAATCATGACAACCACGACCTATCAGATCCCCATTCTGCCCGAGCTAAATGTCCCTGTCGTGATGGGGTATTTCCAGTCTCTCAATGCTGGAGACTGTTCGCAGACGGCTCAATACTTTGCCCCTTACGGCGAACTGCACCCACCCTTCCAAGGGGGAATTGTCGGTGTTGACGCCATCAAGGGCTATCTCGAAGCCGAAGCCCAAAGCCTAACCTGTTTCCCTGAACAGGCCACGGTGCAAACCGCCAGCGATGGCTGTCAGCTTGTGCAAGTTCAGGGCCATGTCAAAACCCCTTACTTCTCGGTCCCCGTGGCTTGGACGTTTAACCTCAACAGCGAATCTCAAATTGAACGGGTTGAGATTCGTCTGTTAGCCTCTCCCCAGCAACTGCTGGAGTTGCAACAGTTCAGCTAGAGTCTCCAGCTAACCCCTAGACGGCGACAGAGTGGAGGAACATCTGTTCCATCCACTCTCGTCCTAAGTCCACATCCTTGGCGGAACATTGCCAGTCGGGATGGGCGGTCATGAGTAAACTTTCTAAGGTTTCGTGATCAAATAGATGCCAGACTGGGGCGTTTTTGTAGGTGGTGGCGATCGCATAACAGTTACTGCTAATGCAATAAATGCGGGGCGCGTCCACAATGCGACCTAATTCCAGACTATCCCCCGGTTGCAACCCCCGAAACCGCAAAATGGTCTGTTTGAAGTGATCAAAATCCGCTGGGGATAACCCCGGAACCGTCGTACACCAGTCTTGATCCCCATTGACCCATAACCAATACCGTCGGTTGGGATCAATTCCCCGTAACCAAGGCTGTTCATCATCGAGGCGATAGCGGGGGGCGAGGGGAAAATGGGCGTTTATCATGGGGATGACTGTTAGCTAGGCTACATTAACCAATTTGTCAAGTGATCCCCAAGCTTGTCAATTTAACGTTGAAAATCTTATAGATTATATGTATTTATGTAACATCGGGGGCGGCCTCACAGGGCTGTCCCCGATTTGTTTAGCCTGAACCGCGAATAAAGGTCGTTCCGCCAGGCTGATCGACCAGCGTTACATTCTGACGCTTCAACTCCTCCCGAATGCGATCGGCTTCACTAAAGTTTTTCGCCTTGCGGGCCGCCTGTCGTTCCTCAATCAAGGTCTGAATCGCCGCATCACTTAAACCATCGAGTCCAGAAGACTCCTCGGGGCTAGATTCCAATCCTAAGACCGCCGCTAACTCCACTAACGTGGTCCATTGTCGTTGCAGGTGTTGCGAGTCCTCCGAGATCTCACCAGCATGGGCCAAGATATTTCCCACCCGGCGTAACTCCTTGGCTAACTCAAACACCACCGCCAAGCCGCCCGAGGTATTAAAATCATCATCCATCGCCGTTTGGAAGGAGGCTTTAACCTGGGGAAGCGACTCAATGGGGGCGTCACTGGGCCAATTGAGTTGTTTCCCGAAGCGATCGCCAAACCGCAGGCCATCCTCAAGCGTCGCCCAGCTATTCTCAGCCGAGGCGATCGCCTCATCCGTGAAGTCCAACGGCTTACGATATTGGGCCTGAAGCACAAACAGCCGCAACACCATCGGGTCAATCTGCGTTAACAACTCGCGAATGGTGGTGAAATTGCCCAAAGACTTGGACATCTTCTCCCCATTGACGCGAACCATACCGTTATGAGTCCAGTATTTAGCCAAAGGTTGACCGTGAGCGCCCTCGGATTGGGCAATTTCGTTCTCATGGTGAGGAAAAACCAAATCCCCACCACCGCCATGAATATCAATCGTCTCGCCAAGCTGTGAACGAATCATGGCCGAACATTCAATATGCCAACCAGGACGACCTCGACCCCAGGGCGAGTTCCAGCCAGGTTCGTCCTCTTGGCTACCTTTCCACAAGGCAAAATCGAAGGGATGGCGTTTGCGGTCATCGGCACTCACGCGACCACTCGCCCCTGACTGCATATCCTCAGGTTTGCGTCCTGAGAGTTTACCGTAACTCGGGAAGCGTTCGACACTGTAATAGACATCCCCGGCTGCTGCATAGGCGAGATCGCGATCGATCAGAGTTTGGATGAGGTCACAGATTTCGGGGATATGGTCCGTGACGCGGGGATAATCATCGGCATCGGCCACATTGAGTTGGCGGATATCCCGGAAATAGGCCTCGATATATTGCCGCGAAATCTCCGCCATAGACACGCCGCGTTCCTTGGCCCGTTTGAGGATTTTGTCGTCAATGTCGGTGAAGTTTTGCAGATAGCGAACACGATAGCCGCGCCATTGCAGATACCGACGCACCGTATCCCAGACAATATAGGAGCGTGCATGACCCAGGTGGCAGTCGTCATAGACGGTGACACCACAGCAGTACATTTTGACCTCGCCGGGAACTGTCGGTTCAAAGGGTTCTTTGGTCCGGGTTTGAGTGTTGTAAATGCTGAGGGTCATTGGGGGCAAGCGGGTTGCATGAGTAAAGGTCTGAATGGTTTTAGTTTAGCGGATTGGGGGAGGAGGGGGGGGAAGGGAATAGGGAATAGGGAACACCGGAACTGGGAATAGGGAACAGGTTAGGCCCAGATGCGATCGAGGAGATCGTAGAAGGGTTGCCAATCATCGGCAGTGGTGATGGGGTCCCAAATGGCTTCAATTTCGGGACGGACGGGGATCAGGTTGGGGTTGGCGGCAGCGATCCGGGTTTGAATCTCTGTCAGTTCGCTGTTGGAGTAGGCTTGTAGGAGGCGATGATAAACACCAGTCCAGGGTTGGAGAACTTGGGGGGGATCGGCTTTGGCAAAGATGGCGTTTTGGTCATCTCGCCATTGGGGGGAGAATTGTTGACGCAGTTGGCTGAAGAAGTCATGATAGCCGACGTCGTTCTCTTGCAACAGTTCTACGGTGAGTTGGACCAGTTCTCGGCCCTCGGCTTCGTTGATATCAACCAATCCTAGGCGGCGTAGCATTCCTTGACGGTAATGTTGTTCGTAGTGGCGATCGAAGTCACTGAGGGCCTCGGTCATGGCTTCGGGGGTTAAGTCGGGGGTTACGCCGGCGAGGGGTTGTTGGAGGAGTTCTAGGTTGAGTTTACAAACTAAGGGCTGGTTGCCGTAGCTGTAACGGCCGTAATAGTCGAAATAGGCGGCGGTGAATTTGGGATCGTAGCTGGGGATGAAGGCGTAGGGGCCATAGTCGAAGCTTTCCCCAGTGATGGACATATTGTCGGTGTTGAGAACCGCATGACAGAAGCCAGCCACCATCCATTGGGCCGCGAGTTTGGCGGTGCGATGGACGAGATCTTGGTAAAACTGAAGGGAGGCGTTGGGTTGGCGGCGATCGATGTGAGGATAGTAGATCTCAATTACGTGATCGAGGAGGGTTTTGCTGAGATCTTTGCGGCGTAGGTAATGGAGGCGTTCAAAGGTGCCAAAGCGAATATGAGACTGACTCAGTCGTACCATGATGCAGGACCGAGTGGGGGAGGGTTCGTCTCCCCGCCAGAGTTGTTCGCCGGTTTCGATGACGGTCAGACAGCCGGAGGTGTTCACTCCGAGACGGGCCAGGGTTTCTGAGGCGATGACTTCTCGCACTCCTCCTTTGAGGGTGAGGCGGCCATCTCCTCCTCGTGAATAGGGGGTTCTGCCACTTCCTTTGGTGCCAAAATCGTAGAGTTGGCCGTCGGTTCCTCGTACTTGTCCGTAGAGAAATCCTCGCCCATCGCCGAGTCGAGGGTTATACTCGCCAAATTGGTAGCCATGGTAACAGAGGGCAAGACAGGGGGCTGAGCCGCGAAATTTTGCGAAATATTCGATAAAATGGTCGTCAGACACCTGTTTGGGGTCAAGTCCGACCTTGGGAAGCAGGCGATCGCCGCGAAAGCGTAAGATATGGGTGGGAAAGTCCGCTGCTTCGACTCGGTCGTAGTAGTCGTCTCCCAAGGCTTCCAAGGCAGTTTCATACTCTAAGTTGAGAAACGGATTATGAGATAGATGGGACTGCGAACTTTCAGAAACGGTCATTCGGTAAGATATCGTGAAATTAGTTGGGACGGCTGCGTCCGTGAACGCACAGTTGCGCTTTCATTCTCGCAAACTTTGTTCAATGGATGCAAGCGAATTTTGTGACTGGTTTTGGGTATCGCTTCAATCCCGTCCGCCACGTGAACTGAGGAATGGCTGATGTTTGTGAGATGCGGTGAAGGCCTCGGCCATTTTTTTGACCTTATTTTTTAGTCTGAATTACTCAAACAATGCTAGATTATCTACCTGAATATTTGCCAAACACGTTGGATCTCAATGAGCTATTTCAATGGAGTTCAATGGTTGTTGGGGCGGGACTGACCTTAGTCCTAATTTTTGTCCTGCGTCCCATTGTTAATTTTTTGAGTCGCCCGCAAGAAAATTCATCTCAATTGTCCAGGCTTTATCAGGTTTTGTTGCAGCCGAATTTACAGCTTTTGGGGATTGTTCTGAGTTTAGGGACGTTGGAGTTTGCGGCGTTACGGTTTGAGGTTAGACCTTGGCTAGAAACTCCCTTAAGTCTGGCATTAACGGTGGCGATCGCCTGGTTTTTATCTCGGGTTGCGGCTCAGCTTTTTGATGTCTATTTGCTGGACATTGTTCTCAGGAAAGGCAGCAAAATCAATGAACTTTTAAATCTCGGAAAGCTGGTTTCTAATCTGGTGATTATTGTTGCCAGTATTTTTGTTTTTGCCCAAACCCATCAAGTCAATTTACTGGGATTACTAGCAAGCTTGGGAATTGGGGGTTTAGCCGTTGCCTTCGCCGCCCAAAAAACTCTGGAACAAATTTTAGGCGGAATTGTATTATATCTCGACAAACCCTTTACCATTGACGATTATGTTGGACTCCCCGACGGGACATTCGGACGAGTTGAATCCATTGGCTTACGCTCAACCAAAATCCGCTGTTCTGGCAAAGGAACCTTAATGATTATCCCAAACGGGAATCTCACCCAAATGACGGTGGAAAACTTCACCGGCGGTAAAAAAGTGATGGCGATTCTCTACCTCAACTTTGAACAAGAGATCCCCGAAGATGAGCGAGCCTTAATTCGTCAAGTGATTATCCGAGGAACCTCTGACATTTTTGGCATTGATTCTCGTAATACAGATGTCACATTCAAGTCAATACGAGAAAAAAGTAGCCCCATCAAAACTCAAGCCCAAACCACCTTTTTTATCCTGGGTTCAGGAAGCGTCTCGATGGAAATTCGCCGTCAAGTCCTCGATGTTGCCAACCAAAAAATCGCCAAACAACTGAAAGAGTACGGTGTTATTTTTGATATTGATGAGCCAACGATTTATGTTGATTCTCCCATCACAATTTAATATAAACATGAAGACCGTCCTGAATTCCCCCTAGTTTTAACCGAGCCACCCTAGAGTTGTCTAGGGTTAGCTAACCCGCTTCAATCACGACAACGTCAAGCCTAACACCAATGGATATTAGTAACGTTTTAGGACCCATTGAAACTGTAATTTCCTGGCTCGTAGAAGCCAATGTGCTACGTTTAATTATTTTTTTGGGATTTCTCTTAATCTCATTGCTACTCGGACAGTTTACTCCTCGCTTTGTTCGGTCTGTTATCCAACAGTTCTTGAGTGAATCAGCGGTTACAACCTACGATAGCTTGATTGAGCCTGTTAAGCAGCCTCTTCAAGTGTCAGGGACATTGCTCTTGATTTATTGGTCATCCATTTGGCTCAAAGGCTATGAGATTTTTTATGAGTTTTTCATTCCACTTTTAGACTTTGCTATTATTGTGAGTATCGCTTGGCTGGCGTCAAGGATATTCCGTCAGATTGTGCGGATTTATGGAATTGACCTCTTAAAAAAAATGGGGTTAGAGGTTGATGAATTGCTACTCGTTTTTGAGACAATTGCTAATTTAATTATTGGTCTATTAGCCGTTTTTGCCTTTGCTCAAACTCGTGATTTTGACCTATTTGCGCTCTTTGCGGGTTTAGGGATTGGTGGTTTGGCGGTGGTTGCTGCGTCTCAGCGGATTTTGGAGCAATTCCTCAGTACCGTGGTGTTATACCTCGATCGCCCTTTTATCCCCGGTGACTATATCCGCCTCAAAGATGGTCAACTCGGACGGGTTGAATCCATTGGTTTACGCTCAACTAAAATCCGTACTTCAGCCAAAAGTACCTTATTTATTGTCCCGAACTCTATTTTGGTCAATGTCGAAGTCGAAAACCTAACGCGGGCCAAAAAAGTGATGTCGATGATTTATCTCGATTTTGCTAAACCTCTTGATGACCAAGATAAAGCTCTAGTGCGGGAAGTGGTCACCGAAAGCACCAACTCCGTGTTCGGGATTGACCCCGGAAGTACCAGTTTGAGTTTTAGCGAGAATGAAAATCGTCCAGGAACTCAGGCTCGGGTGACGTTCTTTATTTTAGGGTCTAATGAGAACTCGATTCAATTACGCAAACGCCTGTTGGAGTTAGCCAATCAGACGATTTCTGGCAAACTGAGTCAGTTTGGGATTACCTTCTCGTCTCAGGAACCGACGGTGTATGTGGAATCGCCAATTACGCTATAAAGAACTATGATTTGGAGTACCCGTTAATTATGTCTGTTTGGCAACTCGATTTTTTCCGTCGTCCCCTGCGTAATGAGGAGGGAGAGGTGTTGTGGGAGTTACTGGGGTGCGATCGCGCCTTCGAGTTTCGTCTACAACGCTGGTGTCCTCAATCTCAGGCGAACTCCGACTGGATTGTCGAACAGTTGCAAAGTCTCGATCGCCCCCTCCCAGACTGTTTAGCGACGTTTCGGCCCGAATCCCTGAGTTTAATCCGTGAGGCGGCTAAAAAACTGGGGATTCAGGCCCTGGCGACGCGACGGACCGAAACTCTCAAACGCTGGTTGTTGCAACGAGCCGAGTTATATCAGCAGCTTCAGGGCTATACAGCGGATGCGTATCAACCGCTGGCGGTTCCTCGTCCGGCCCCGGTTCCCGTGTCTGAACAGTTATGGGGCGATCGCTGGCGCTTTGCAACCCTTCCTGTGGCTGAGTTAGATAGTTTTGCGGCTCATCCGATGCGGGTGCGATCGCTCCCCCGAGAACTCCATCCCCTAGAATTAGGATTAGCCTCAACCCAGTCTCTTCCCGGCTTAGTCATTGATGGAGGACGACAATCGTTGCAATTAGCTCAATGGTTGGAGACGGTGACGCCTGTATCGGTCAATTATATCCCCGGAGCGCCTGACGGACTGATTTTAGAAGCGGGACTAGCGGATCGCTGGGTTCTGGCCACCTTTGATGATTCGGAAGTCCAAGCCGCTGCGCGACTCTATCATCAACGCCAACAGGAGGCGAAGGGACTGCATTTTCTCGTGATTCAGCCGGATGACTCGGGACGAACTTATACGGGATTGTGGCTGTTGCAACCGGCTTGAGGTTCACAACCCGTCACGATGGCTTGACGACTTAATTATCCATGATCCAAATATGACCCTCGTGAATTCCGTCGAAGACGCGGTCAACGAGGGTTTGTTCGCGCCGTCCGAAGTAGGAGCGGTTGCTGAGGATGTGATTGAGTAGATGGCGATCGAGGGGGGTGATTTGGCGAAACGTGCAGATCCGCTCAACCACGTTTTCGAGAGAATAACTCGGGGTGGGAGGGGCAAAAGACATCGTTTTTAAAGATTGTGTGAAGCCTACGCTCCAATTATAACTTTGTATATAAAGATTATGTAAAGTTACCGCGTGATTATTGACACAAGTACGTGTGATAGTGTAGTAATTTGTTGGTGATTTAGATCGTTGACAAATTGTCAATGTTTTTGCTAAGGACGCTATAGCAATCTCGATCGATTTGGCTAAACCGGCCAAAAAAAATCCCCAGTCAAAGATGGGGAAATCGGGGATGGATTCAGGCTTAGGGGCGATCGCCGTGGCGGTTACAGAGAATACACTTGACCATCAAAAAAGACGCGGGTAATCCCCTTAGCCTGTAAGTGGGACCCTGTTTTCTGCAACACCTGGCTGTCAGGAACCTTCATCACTCGCTGATTGCGATTAGCAAAGCGGCGGGCCACACGGTGATTATCAAACACAGGTAGCGTTTTCGAAGAAATCTCAGCAGCGGGAATCTCACCGAGATCATTAAACTCCCGTAGGGGGCGTGAAATCAGTTCAGAAGAGCGGTCTACCACCAGATAGCAGGTTTTGGGCATCAAGGCGTTGGCCAAGGGTTCAATCGTTAACAGACTGTTCTCAGCGCCATTCTCAGCGCCATTCTCAGCGCCATTCTTAGCGCCATTCTTAGCGCCATTCTTAGAGGACTTGGGCGAAGACTCGGCGAACTTGATATCGCTGCGAGGCCCTGAGTTCGTGGAGTCTTCGGATGTCTCCGAGGACTCCGAATCGGAACTAGGGGTTGAACCGACCGATTTACGTCGGCGGCGATTGGAGTTATCTTTCGGTAAATCGAGCTGTAACTGTTCCCCAGAATCGCTCGCTGACTCATCATTGGGTCCGGACGAGTCGCGCAAAATGGGCTTGCGTCGTTGAGATTGGCGATCGCGACTCCCCGAACGATTCGCCCGTTTCTGGTGTACGAGCTGATCATACTCCTGGGGAGAAAAGCTACTCTTGAGCAGGCGGCTAATCGTGGAATTACTCACCCCATAGCGTTGAGCCAAGGTTGAGGTGGTTTCACCGGGATGCCGGTACTGCTCAATGATCTCGAGTTTGTCGGCATCTGATAGTTTTTTAGCACTCATTCGAGGGTTGTGATCTTGCAGAAATTGAAAAACGGGGGCAACGAGTCAGTCCAACTAGGACGAGGAACCCCGACGGCGGCGACTTCCCCGAGAGACGGCGCGGGTTGACACATCAAATTCGAGTAATGCACCAATGGCAAAGAAGACCCCAGTGAAGGTGAAAAAGACTTCGAGTAAATCCCCACTTTCATAATTAGGGATATTCTTATC
The DNA here is from genome assembly GCA_004299065.1 of Phormidium sp. SL48-SHIP. Taxonomy (GTDB): domain Bacteria; phylum Cyanobacteriota; class Cyanobacteriia; order Cyanobacteriales; family Geitlerinemataceae; genus Sodalinema. Next base: position 26,728 of record SIHH01000005.1, read on the forward strand.
AGCATACTTAAACCACATATCGGCGATGTACTGAGAGAACGCCGCTGCGGCAATCATGCGCCAGGACTGAGAAAACCGTCCTCCCCAGAAGGCCAACAACAAGATGGCCGCAATAATCAACAGAAACACATCGAGGAGGACATAGAGTAGGTTCAGAAGCGGTCCTAGGGGTTCGAGTTGTCGTTCTAGGCTAATCACCCATTCAGGGGCAGGACGTGCCGTCTCAATCACCTCCGTGGTTTCAGCCGCCGCACTCGCACTCTCAAAATCGAAGCTAAGGTCAATGGGAGAGGAGAGCCAAAAGGCAAAGGCCAGGCCCGCCAACCCGATCGCCACGATAACACCCCATTGCCATAATTCCAGATTCAGTCGTCGCGACAGTACCGCTAAGACCATTCCCACAGTCAGACATAAATAGCTGGCCACATAAAACAGATCCCCAGGAGAGACCGCCGGGTCAAGTTCCCAGTAGAGTTCCCACCAACTAAAAAAGAGATTGCCGATAAAGAAGGAAATCATCCCAAAGCCGAGAGCCAGCCAGACATTACGACCACTAGCAATCTTGTTACTCAGGCCATTGCGTAAACAGAGGATTCCAGCAAAGGCGAACGCCACCTGTTCCGATAGCAACGTCCCAATCCCATACCAAAAGGGACGGCCTTCACCGGGAACCGTGACACTAAACAGCAAGAAAAACAGCAGGGCCAAAACACCCCACATGACGGACAGTAAAACTAAGTTCGAGGTTGAAAACCAGGATTTCAACCCATTCTTATTGGTTTTCTCAGAGGTGCTACTCATAAAACATTTCAGAGGCTAATAGCGTGCTGGCAGTGATCTAGGCAAGAATCCCCCGACGACCCTTATTAACCCAGAACGAAGAAGCGTACAACGGTTTCAGGACAAGGGGGGCCGCCAACGGTTACTCCCCGGACCAGAGTTTCCCGAGGGGGGATTGATTGATCCAAGTCATAAATTGGACGCGATCGCCATCGGGTAAGTCTTCGAGAGCATCAATGGCACGTCCGGCAAAGTTCGGATTGCCAAAATAGTCTTTCCCGATGCGATACAGTTCTTGAAGTAGGGTATTGAGGTGATGTTCCTGCCAAGGGGGAACCTTACCACCATCGAGGGGATCTTGTTCCAAGAGGTCTTCGACTTCCCCGGGGGCGATCGCCTGTGGAAAGTTCCATTGTTGGAACACCTTGGCAATTTCCTTTTCAAACGCACTGGCCTGTCGAGTCCCTAGGAGGTCTTCGACATCGAAGTAGACCGCTTGCAGGAGGAGCAAAGACGCTTGTGTGAAGGAGGTTGCCGCCGCAACGGAGACATCGTCGCTGGCGGACTCCCCACTGATTTGTTCCAAACGAACCTTGCCCCAAACACTATAGCGATCGGGTTCTTCGAGCAGAACACAGGCTTTGCCCCGATTGTCGGTCAAATCCCGCCAAAACGAGCGAGCCTCTTCAGCTTGATTGGCATTAAAAACACTAATCAGGCGAAAGGTTTGCCCTTGATATTTAAGAACCGGAACCGGTTGACCGGATTTAGGGTGCTGGACACTGGTAATTTCAACATCCTGCCTTTTTAGAATAAACATGACACTGCCAATTGACTCCGATCGGGGTCGATGGATGGTGTGGGACACGACAGGTGGGGTGTCGTCAGAGTCGCGACACAGCAAACCATCATATCAACGATGGTACTCGCGGACAGGCATCTGCCCCAAGGGGATCACAGGGACGACGCTTACGTCCCCCGACGTCAACCCTATCTCAACTACTGTCGGATGGTTTAGATTTTAGTGTACCCCGTAATTCGCCCTCAACGGACGCGGATGGCATTGTTCACTGTTTTTGCCCGGTCAGACTTTTCGATTCCGAGGGGGGTGTGATAGGCTGGGAAGATAGGTTTCCCGAGTTTTCAGGTCTTACAAACTGGGTGCGTAACTCAGGTGGATAGAGTAGCTGCCTTCTAAGCAGCGAGTCGTAGGTTCGAGTCCTACCGCACCCGTTCGGTCTTTACTACATGGCATCTGCGGGCCGTCAGCCCACTTCAGGGAATTTGAGGTGGGCGGCGGCCGCTTTTAGGGGAGCCAGCAGACTCATGGGCAAGGCAAAACTATTGAGGGCTTTGGCTCCCAGGCCTGGGCCGTGATAGTCTGTGCCGCCGGTGATGAGCAGTGAGTACTGTTGGCACAGTTGCTGTAACCGCTCCTGTTGCGATCGCCGATGATGAGGATGATACACCTCAACCCCCATCAGTCCGGCCTCAACCAAATGAGGCAAAACCTCCTCCACCGGTCCCCCAGCAAACAAATAGGGATGCGCCCAAACGGGAACCGCACCGCAAGAGCGCAACAGAGCAATCCCGTCCTCGGCGCTAAACTTGGCATAGCCAACATAAGCGGGCTTTCCCTCCCCGAGAAAGCGATCAAATGCCTCTTCCCAGGAATTGACATATCCGGCCGCCAACAAGGCCCGGGCTAAATGAGGGCGACTCGGGGCCACCCCTTCCCCCAACTGGGGCAGTTCCAGGGCATACCCCAATCGATGAAGTTTGTCAAGCATCTGTTGCGCCCGTTGCTTGCGGCCCTGCAAGCGTTCTCTCAGGGGAGCTTCGAGGCGATCGCCGTCAGGATAAAAGCCGAGAATATGCATCGATCGCCCCCGATACACCGTACTCAACTCCACCCCAGGCACAAGGGTCAAATCGTACCCCTGAGCCGTCTCAGCCGCCTCCAGACAACCCGACATCGTATCATGGTCGGTCAGGGCCAGGACTTTCACCCCAGCGGCCGCCGCCGTCTGGACCAGTTGCGTTGGGGTCAGGGTTCCGTCAGAATACTGACTGTGACAATGTAGTTCCAGCATGATGTAGGGGCCAACGCCAAATGTCCGTTGTTGTTTCTCTAGGGTAGCTCGATTTAGCCGTGGCACAGTCTTCACAACCATCCGCCTCCTGTATTATTTCCCCCAACCTTCCAGCAGCGCCATTGAGAGGGTCGAAACCCATACAATTAGGGGTTCTGGCTTCGGGGAATGGGAGTAACTTCGAGGCTCTCGTTCAGGCGATCGCCGACGGGAAACTGCGGGCTGAGATCCCCGTCCTGATTTACAATAATCCCGGAGCGGCTGTTGCTGCCCGCGCCCAGCGTTGGGGGATTCCGGCGGTTTTACTCAATCATCGCAACTATCACAGTCGCGAAGCCTTTGACTTTGATATCGCCCAAACCCTCCGCCAATCTGGGGTGGAATGGGTGGTGATGGCCGGCTGGATGCGCCGTGTCACCCAAGTCTTGATCGACCATTTTGGCGATCAGATGCTGAACATTCACCCGAGTCTGCTGCCGAGTTTCCCCGGACTCCATGCCATTGAACAGGCCTTAGCCGCTGGGGTCAAAATCACCGGCTGTACGGTCCATATTGTCCGTTTAAAGGTCGATAGTGGCCCGATTATCATCCAGGCCGCTGTTCGGGTCCTGCCCGATGATACCGCCGAGAGTCTGCACCAACGGGTACAGGTCCAAGAACATGAGATCCTACCCCGAGCCATTGACTTAGCGGTGCGACGACAGGCGCAACTGACGGCGGACAATTCCCCTCGTTCCTAATTTCTTCCCATGTTTTGCGACACTTTGCCCCTATGACCTCGTATTCTGTCTCCAAGACGCTGGCTAGCTGTGACCTAGCGCAACTCGAACACCATCTGCTCGGGCTTCTGGCTCGTTTAGCCTATCGCGAAGGGGATTTTGTTCTCTCCTCGGGCCAACGCAGTTCCTACTATATCAATGGGAAACTGGTCACCCTCGATCCTGAGGGGGCGTTATGTGTGGGCCGCTTGATGCGATCGCGGCTACCGGAGGATACGGCGGCGGTGGCCGGCTTAACCCTCGGGGCCGATCCCATTGTCAGTGCGGTTACCGTCGTCTCAGCCTATGAACAACGGCCGCTACCGGGCCTGATTGTCCGTAAAGAGGCCAAAGGCCATGGAACCCGAGCCTATATCGAGGGGCCGACGTTAGAGAAAGGGGCCAAGGTGGTGGTCTTAGAAGATGTGGTCACCACGGGCCAGTCGGCGATGAAGGCGGTGACACGGCTACGGGATGCTGGCTATACCGTTGAGCGTGTGGTGTCTCTGGTCGATCGCCAACAGGGTGGAGGTCAGTTTTATCAGGAGCGAGGGCTGGCCTTTGATGCCTTGTTTACAATTCCTGACATCCAAGCGATCGCCCGGCAACAGGACACCTAATTCCCTCTGGCTGAGGTTGGGGTCGTTTTGGGGTCGTCATGGGGTCGCTCTCTGGGTTAGGCTGGGGAGGATCCTCGTCTGAGGCTATTGATTATGACCGATCCCCGTTCTCAACGCGATCGCCCAACTGGGAAGGCGTCTGAGTCTCCCGAAGCCAAGGTGAATGTTGTCGAGGTTGATCCGGTGACCTTGTTTGCGATCGTGGCGGCACTGTTGATCGTGCCGGTCTTCCTCGCTGGCTTTTTCTTCCAATGACCGGTCTCGACCCCCACCTTCTCCCGGATGGCCCAGCCATGAATCGCGAAAACCTGCCCCTAGAGGCAGGTTTTGACGTGAAGGGGTTGACCGAGTTTAACCCCCCAAATTTGTAGATCATGCACCATGAACAAGCGAAAGTATGGTCAACCTTAACACGCACCGCTTCCTTTGAATACAACCAGAATCGTTTTCAGAATTAGTTGTAAATCATAGGTCACAGACCATTTTTCTTGATACTGAAGATCCATCTCAACGATGTCTTCAAAGTTTTTCACCGTGGAGCGTCCGTTCACTTGCCATTCCCCAGTTAAGCCGGGTTTGACATCGAGCCGCCGCCAATGGTGAGGGTTGTAGCGTGCCACTTCGTCAGGAGTTGGAGGACGAGTTCCCACCAGGCTCATATCACCTTTGAGAACATTCCAAAACTGAGGTAGTTCATCGAGACTGGTGCGACGGAGGAAACGACCGATCCGGGTAATCCGGGGGTCATTCTCATTTTTGAAGATGAAGCCGCTGGCTTGATTTTGTACTAAATGTTTTTTCTGATCAGCATCGGTCACCATGGAGCGGAACTTCCAGATCCGGAAGGGTTTTCCTTTATAGCCACAACGGATTTGGCTATAAAAGATACCGCCCGAGTCAGAAACCGAGGTGGCGATCGCCACGGGAATGGCCACCATCGCGGTGATACATAACCCGACGATGGCGCCGAGGATATCGATGATGCGTTTGACTCGGCTGTGAGCCGAGGGGTGGATTGGTTCGGAAAATACTGCTGCGGTATCAGATTGATACGGATTGAAGGCAGCAAATTGCGAAGTCAGTGTCGTAGTCACGGTTGGCACTCTTCGTTACATTACAGGTCAGCCCTTATGACCCTAATATAGTCAGACTGCCGGTGTCTGTGTAGATGTTCCCCCCCAAGTTTGCTTAATCTTCATCATTGAGGCGACTTTTTTAAAGTTACGATGAGGAAATGCCACAAAATGACGAGATTTCAGTGGTTTGAGAAGTGATATGGATCACGAACTGGGTCGGGTTTCCCGCTAATTTGCCGCGAATTTCAGTGATGGCGTGCCAACTGGCGGAATAAGTCTTCAACTTTATGTAAATCTTTGTCTCCTGGCGATCGCTCGACGCCACTGGAGAGATCAACACCGTCGGGATGAAGTTCAGCTAAGGCCTCGCCAATGTTCTCGGGGGTGAGGCCCCCAGCCAGAAACCAGGGAATGGCGGGATTGAACGCTTGTAACGCTTGCCAATCCAGGGTTTTACCGGTTCCCCCGAGTTGTTTGGGGTGATACGCATCTAAGAGTAGACCATCGATCGCATCGTGATAGCGATCACTCATTTCTAAGTCAGCGGTTTGGCGAATCCGCAAGGCTTTAATGAGTTCGAGTTCAGGTAGCGCGGCCCGCAACGCCTGACAAAAGGCGGGAGATTCGTCGCCGTGGAGTTGAATGCCGCTGAGGGGGGCAATCTCAAGCACGTGGCGGATCTCCTCGATGGAGGCGTTCGCGACGACTCCGATGCGATCGCAGGGGGGAAGAGTCTGACAAATCTCAGCAATCTGTTCGGGCCTCACATAACGGGGAGAGGCTTTCACGCAAATAAACCCCAACGCCGTCGCGCCAGCTTGCACAATCGCGCGTCCCTGTTCAGCTTGGCTGATGCCACAAATTTTAACCCGCATTGGCGATCGTCCTGAACTAGCCGGGCGTTACAACGCCCTTCAAGTCGTTTAGCATATTTCAGCCGCATTGTCAACCCATCGTGATCCCAATTGAGCCTTAACCCTGAACCGCTCAACCCGCAGCACTTTGTTAACTATTTCAACGTTCACGAAGATTCCTAGGGATTTTTGCCTATAATCTAGCCCAATCCGCTACTTTTTTATCTTCATTTACAACCATGCTTTTTATCAACAGCACCTTAACTCTAGCTGCCTCGGGTTTGACAACGCCTTGGTCAACCGACGTTGCCATCATTATGGTCGCGTCTAACCTATTTGCCCTGGCCATCGGACGCTATGCCATTCAAAAACGGGGGGTTGGCCCAGCACTGCCAATCTCGGTTCCAGGGCTGTTTGAGGGCTTTGGTTGGTCGGAACTGCTGGCGACGGCGAGCTTTGGCCATATCCTCGGTGCCGGTATTATCCTGGGTCTGGGTGGTTCTGGGGCTTTATAGGCGTGAACAACAGTTGACGTTGACGGCGATGACGTTGACGGCGAACGAGTTAAAGTGGGCAACCTTAACGGGTTGCCCTTTTTGCTGGGAAGGCGGCTGGAAACGTTGCTAGGACCAGTGCCATTAACCCAAGCGTTGGCGAATCCAGAGAGCGAATAGGGGCAAAGCGAGACGGTAGCCGAGATCGGGACCATAGATAAGGCCTTTATGTTGTAGGCCTGCGATCGCCCCTTGTAAAGAGCCACCCCGCGAGAGATGGTGTTTTTGGATATAGTCTCGGCTTTGCGGTTTATCGGTGGGATCGAGGGCCAAGGATTCGAGGAGTTGTAGTTGTGAGGCGGGTAAAAGCACCAACAAAGACTCAAAGATATTGCTTAAATCGGCCAATAGGTCTTGTAGCGTCTCTGCGATCGCCGCATCATCTAAACGACCGTGATCCCAGCGGCGTTGACGTAAACGACCCACCAACATCGACGCATCGCCGATATGCCCTTGAACCGCGTTGAGGAAGGTTTCTAGGGCCGGCGATCGCGGATCAAAACTCAAGCCAACTTGCTGTAAAACCAATTGCGCCCAAGCGGCCACCACATCATCGGCTAGGGGAGTCAGACAGATGGTTTCGAGGCAACGATGCTCGTCATACAGGGTGCGGCTTTCGGCGAGGGTGGCGATGAGGACATAGTTGGCGGTGGTGTGACGGGCGATCGCCTCCTGCAAACCCGTTTCCCATTGAGCCGTGCGATCCCAAGCTCGGATATGGGGAAATCCCTGAAAAATCAGGATCACCTGTCGTTCGATGGCGATGGCCAACTGTTGAGGAAGTTGCAACAGAACCTGATAGGCCTGCCAGAGTTGTTCAGCCGTGAGGACTGGCTCCCGTTGTAGTGATAACTTACGAGGGATTGTGGCATTGAACTCAAACCACGCTTGTCCCTCCCTCGCCGTCCAATCTTGCAAGAAGGCGATCGCCTCGGGGCTTCTGACACCCTGAGAAATGCCCTCACAGAGCAATTGCACAAACCGCCGTCCATCGGTGGCCCGAATACAATCAACTTCCATCACCTTTGCCCCCACATCCCGGGCCGCTCGTCGGACGAGGGTTCGACGGCCACTTCCGGGAACTCCCGCAATCAATAAATCGCGACCATTGGCTAGAGTCTGAGTAATCTGTTGAAACTGAGCCTGTCGGCCAAACAATTCCAGTACCGACTCTTTCTCTGGAGAGATCCTCGGTACTGTCTCACCTGGTGTTGGTCCTAGCATCCTTCAGTTCTTCGCTATTGCATCAACATCGACGTTGTCATCTCGCACGATAAGCCAGATCAGACCCAAGCACAACAAAAACTTATAGTGCTACATCGTGACAACACTAAAAAACCGTGCTAGTCTAATTCTAACACAAACAATTTCCAGTTCAGCCCTTAGCCCCTGACAACCTCCGTGTTAGAAGCCTGCATCTTAGCAACCGTCCTTATCGGATTCATCGGCATCATCGTCAAGCAAAACCTGTTGATGAAGATCATCGCCATGGATGTGATGAGTACAGGCGCGATCGCCTACTACGTCTTCATCTCCTCACGAGATGGACTCTCATCACCGATTTTCAATCAAGAGACTCCCCTCCAATATGCCGATCCAGTTCCTCAAGCCGTTATCCTAACTGCTATTGTCATTGGCTTTTCCATACAGGCGTTAATGCTCGTCAGTGCGATGAAACTCGCACATCATAACCCCACCTTAGAAACCAATGAAATCGAGGATCACAATACGCCATGATGTCTCTGACCATTATTTGGATTGCTCTACCACTATTTATTGGACTAACTATCTACCTGTTGCCCAAACTCGATCGCTATCTCGCCTTGGCAACTGTCCTGATGTCTTTCGGCTATGGACTGAATCTATTTTTAACAGCAGATTCTCAGGAATTTCAGCTTTTAGATAACTTTGGTGTCAGCTTTTGGGCAGATCAATTAAGTAGCCAGTTTATTCTCACCAATGCCTTAGTCACAGCGGCGGTTATTATCTATTCGTCTTTTCAGAACAAAACCGCGTTTTTTTACAGCCAAGCGGTCATCCTCCATGGAAGCGTCAATGCTGTTTTTATTTGCGCGGACTTTATGAGTTTATATGTTGCCCTAGAAGTCATTGGGGTTGCCGCGTTTTTATTGGTTTCATATCCAAGGAGCGATCGCGCCCTCTGGGTGGCCTTACGCTACTTATTTGTCAGCAACACCTCAATGCTGTTTTACCTCATTGGGGCAATTTTAGTCTATCAAGCGAATCATTCTTTTGCCTTTACAGGTTTATCCAATGCTCCTCCTGAAGCCATTACCCTAATTTTTCTGGGTTTGTTAAGTAAAGGTGGCGTGTTTGTCTCCGGGTTATGGTTACCTCTAACCCATTCCGAATCGGAAAGTCCCGTCTCGGCACTCCTATCAGGATCTGTCGTTAAAGCCGGTGTTTTCCCCCTATTGCGCTGTGCTTTACTCCTGGATGATTTGTTGCCCGTTGTGCAAATTTTAGGCATCAGCACCAGTTTTTTCGGCATTATCTATGCCCTGTTTGAGAAAGACGCAAAACGAATTTTAGCCCTGAGTACAATTTCTCAATTAGGTTGGATGATGGTTGCACCAATGGTGGCTGGAGTTTATGCCCTCGCTCACGGATTAGTCAAATCACTTCTATTTTTGGCCAGCGGTGCATTACCCACTCGAAATTTAGATGAACTTCAGGTCAAGCCAATGTACAGTGGATTGTGGCTAATTCTACTCGTCGGTGGTTTATCCATGTCTGGCTGTCCCGGCTTCCTGGGTTTTGCCGCCAAAGTGTCAACGCTCAAAAGCTTATCGGATTGGCCAGATATCTTAATGAATCTATCCTCAGTTGGCACGGCGCTAATTTTTGGTAAGTTCATTTTTCTTCCCCACAAATGGCAAGGAGGACATCTCAAGCCTGGTTTAGGCTTGGCGGCCTTGCTTTTAATCGTCAGCTTGTTAGTGGGGAATGTCTTGTATCTACAAGCCTATAGCTTAGCCAATGCCGGAAAAGCCTTGGCTGTGATTGGGCTAGGTTGGTTAGGATATTGGCTGTTCATTAAACGTCAGGACTGGAAATTTCCCCGAATGTTTGAACAGTTCGAGCATCTGATTGGAAGCATGAGTTTGGTGTTAATTCTCTTATTCTGGATGGTGTTTACATGATTGGCTATCTCAATCTAATCTTACGCTTAACGATTTGGTTTTTACTAACCGATGATTTCAGCCTCGCGAATATCGTGATTGGACTGGTGGTCTGTTTTTTTCTGCCTGGATTACACAAAACCTCCAGTTCACTCCAGGATTGGCTGCGCGTCTTCGGTGAAATCATCGTCGCAATCCCTCAAGCTTACTGGGAAGCCTTGGAAATGATTTTTAGTCCTCATATTGAGGAGGAATTTACGTTAGAACGAGTTAAGCCACAACGAACATCTGGCTTGATTTTTTTGGATATATTCTTAATTACCTTTACCCCGAAAACGATTGTCACCAAATACCATGAACATGGCTGGTATGAAGTTCATAAAATAAAACGGAGTTAACAGCGATGGATGGTTTAATTTTTGGGATGATTGTCTGTTTATTACTGCCCATTTATGAGGCGTGGAAAGCCGATGATATTTGGCAAAAAATGCTGGCATTTTCAAGCATTGAAACCAAATCATCAATTATCATTTTGGCGATTTCAGTCTCTCGTGATGATTGGATGATTGGTCTAGTTGGGGTAATTATTCTCAGTGTTGGCAATGCGGCCTTAATGCTATTAGCCAATGTTATAAAACGGGCAAATCGTGCATCAAGTCGAGGGTTTTATGGTTGATTTTTTGAGCTATTTCTGTCTTGGATTTGGACTTATTTTGTGGTTTTGGGGAACCTTTCCCCTTCTGGGTCGGCGCTCGGTACTCTTTAAACTCCATAATCTTTCTATCTCCGATATTCTGGGGTCAATGAGTATTGTTGTGGGACTGGCGTTAAAGATTCCTCGCGAGTTACCCCTGTTAATTTTAGCCCTACTTTCCTTGGCAATTTGGAATACAATTTTGGGCTATGTGTTGGCCTACTGCACTCGGAGGACTGTTGAGGATGATTGAGTGGTACATTTACATTATTGTGGCCTTGCTGCCGTTGACGGCGGTCATGTTGGTGCGATCGCAAAACCCCTATCACGCTCTCGTCATTCGAGGCATTTTAGGAGCGATCGCCGCTTTAGTCTATGCCGTTTTGGGAGCCGCCGATGTGGCTTTAACAGAAGCCTTAGTCGGGACAATGTTGGCGATTACCCTCTATGCGGTGGCGGTGCGTTCATCTCTGGTCTTGCGATTAGGGGTGCAGGAATCTGAGTTTCAAGGAGATAGCTGCGATCGCTTTTGGGGCTTACTCTGGCGTGAATTGAGCGGCATTTTTGACAGCTACTACTTACGATTAGAACTGGTCACCTATGCCAGTCCCGAAGAGTTACATCAAGCCTTGCACAATGAAGACATTCATGCGATCGCCGAAACCACCAACCCAGAACCTCCCGTCGAGGGGACCCTCGAAGCCGAAACCAAACCCTTCATTGTCACAACCCGAGTTCGCCGAATTTATGAGTTGATGCAAACCGATCTAGCCCTAACGAATCCTCGTTTGCTGTTGTCCTCTGACCGATCCGATGAGCGATCGGATGACCGATCTGATGTGGGAGTGAATCAAGTATGAAATGGCTCTACTTAGCCGCCGTGGCGGCGATTTATCTAAAGTTTTTACTACTCCCCAATCTCAGCTTAGACTCCCTAGACCCATCGGCAGTGGAGTTGGTTGTCGCTGATAGTGGCGTTCCCAACGCCGTAACGGGGATTATCTTCCGCAATCGTCTCTATGACACCATTTTTGAAGTGGTGGTGTTCACCATCGCCATTATGGGGTCAAAATTCCTGCTGGCCAACGAACATCCCCTGAGTGAAGTCCATCAATTTCGCGATCGCCCCTCCATCGTCTTAGCACGACTCGGCGCCCTCATTTCGGCCCTGGTGAGTATCGAGTTAGCGATTCGTGGACATCTCAGTCCCGGAGGCGGCTTTGCGGCCGGGGTCGCGGGAGGAACCGCCATCGGCTTGGTGGCCATTACCTCCAACGCCGAATGGATGGAAGGAATTTATAAACGCTGGCGAGCGGCCTTAGCTGAAAAACTCTCGGTCTTAGTGTTTATCCTCCTAGCGACACTCACCTTAGTCGGATTTGCACTCCCCCAAGGAGAATTAGGAGGCTTAATCAGTGGGGGAATTATCCCAATGATGAATCTCCTGGTGGCCTTTAAAGTGGCTCTCGGGTCTTGGGCCGCCATTTTACTGTTTATCCGCTACCGAGGCCTATTTTGAGGGTCAGGTTCAGACTGGACGACTGACCGGCCTAGGGCGGGTTACAACCGCTACAATGGAGGGGTGAGATCTTGGGTGAAGTTGTTTGTTGCCAGAGTTACAGGCGGTTCAGCCATCCACCAAAGCTGTTTAGCAGATTAAAGGGATAGTTTCATGCAATCAGGTGCGCGAATTGGCTCGCTGTTTGGGATTCCGCTCTACATTCATTCATCTTGGCTCCTGATTTTGGCCTTATTCACCATTGCCAAAGGCGTTGCTTGGCAAGAAACCTATAACTGGGGTGGAGCCATCCCCTTCGTAGCTGGCTTTATCAGTTCCCTGTTGCTGTTTGTCTCAGTGGTCCTGCATGAACTCGGCCATAGTTTAACGGCTCAAACTCAGGGCATCAAGGTCAACTCCATTACCCTGTTCCTATTTGGCGGAGTTGCGGCCATTGATCGGGAATCGAAAACCCCAGGACAAGCCTTTCAGGTGGCCATCGCCGGGCCAGCCGTGAGTTTTGCCCTCTTTGTGCTGCTGTCGCTCCTCGTCTCGATATTACCGAGTGGCTCAACACCAGCGGGAGTGTTGTTGGGCAATTTAGCCACAATCAACTTAGTGCTGTGTCTGTTTAATCTTATCCCTGGCTTACCTCTTGATGGGGGACAAGTGCTCAAAGCCGCCATTTGGAAAGCAACGGGCGATCGCTTCAAAGCCGTCCGTTGGGCTGCCCAATCCGGGGTTTTTCTGGGAACCGGGGCGATCGCCTTTGGTTTATTTGTGGCCCTAACCGTTCCCGGGTTCACCGGAGGCTTCTGGATGGCCCTGATTGGTTGGTTCATTCTGCAAAATGCCAACAACTATGGCCGCATCACCCGCTTACAAGAACTGTTGATCAATACTCCCGTCAGCGAAGCCATGACACGACAGTTTCGGGTGGTCGATGGCCAGATGACGATTCGTGAGTTTACGGATCGCTACCTGCTTTCGGAACTCTATGACGGACAATCTCAGCATCAACCCTATTTTGCCGCCTCCAATGGACGTTATCGTGGCGCGATTGACCCCCAAGATCTGCGGACGATTGAACGATCGCGCTGGGAGATGCAAACCTTGGAAACCATCGCTCATCCAATCTCGGAATTAGTGACCCTCCGCGAAACCGCAACGGTGTTGGATGCGATTTTGCAATTGGAGCGATCGCAGCTTCGGGAGTTGACCATTTTAACCCCAGCCGATGCCGTTGCTGGGGTCGTGGATCGAGCGGGGATTGTGCAGACGATCGCCCAGAAAACGGGTCTGGCGATTCCCAAGGCTGAGGTAGAACGGATTAAAACGGAAGCTCGTTATCCGGAGAATTTTCCCTTGGTGGCGATCGCCAAATCGATCCCCTTGGATTCCTAATCTTGGCTACCCTGTTTTGGACTCGTTATGACCTTTGAGCCGCTTGAGTCTAATCCGAAAAATGTGGACGAAGATGTAGACGACAATCTGGACGAAGGGGGAGACTCACCCGCCAGCCATCCTTGGTTTGAGGCGGGCCGCTTGTCCTCACCCGCGTCTCCACCCGCGTCTTCACCCGCGTCTGAGGCCACCTCCAAAGCCTCGCCACCGCCCGATGACTCCTTACGCCAACGGCTGACTCGCTGCTTATCCCTGGAGGCTGAGTTAGCCAATCTCGCCGCCTTGCGAGAACCGGCGCCCTTAGAGGGACGCACTCACTCGGCCGCCACAATCGCTCCGGCCTCGATCGCGGGCGATTTACAGGAGTTGGCCCGTCAGTCTCTTGAGGCTTCCTCACCGGAGAAGCATCAGGCCTTAGCGGCCGCCATTGCTCTCAAGGAAACGACTCTCGAACGTCAATTTTGGCATCAGGTTCCGCCGGCCTTGAGCCATCGCCGCTCTCTGGCCCCCCTGATCGAAGCGATGAGCGATCGCCAATTACAGCAAGAAGCGCAGATGCAGCAGGGGGCGATCGCCCTATTAGTCGAACAACTACCCCAAACAGGTCTCAACAGCCGCGAGTTTGACCTATTCAGCCATGAGGCCCAATCCCTCCTGGGAACGCTTCTGGAGATCGAACGCCGCCAGGGAGTGATTGAGTCGTTGCTGGTGCGCGATCGCACCCTCCCTGGGGCCATTATCACCTTCTCCATTCTCTACATCCTGGCCGCCGTAGCTCTCATTGTTCTCTTCGTCGTCTTTTGGGGCCATGGATTTGTCGTCGAGAGCGTGAGCCAGCAAACATTACCCCTGATTGGCATTCCCTGGCCCGTCTTTGTTTGGAGTTTATTCGGCAGTCTGGCGGCTATTCTGGCCCGTTTCCTCTATCATCCCTTTCGCCGCTTGCGTGAAATGACGCAATGGATGCTATTACGCCCCATTCAGGGGGTTGTCTTTGGGGGAGCGAGTTATTTTGTCTTGGATGCGCTCTTGTCGTTGCTGACGCCATTCGAGTCGGAAACCCCACTGTCAATGACGGATGAGGCGATTTTGCTCTTGTCATTTGGGGTGGGGTTCAGCGATCGCTTGGCGATGATTGTCTTCCGTTGGATGTCGCAGACAGAGGCTCAAACCCGCTGATTGTAGGGGAGTCTAGCCAGCAACCGGGCCATCATGCAGGTGTTGGAGACGCCCGCAAACAGCAATCCGGCCCCGACAAAACCACTGAGGAAGAGGAATCCCGGAGCGACAAACGCCCCGAGTAAGGTTCCAATCAGCACCAAGGAGCCGGCCACGATTTGCACCTGGCGCATGATGCTAATGGGGGCATTTTTGTTAACGAGGGTAGGATGTCCGGCTTGTTTCCAGGCGTTCAAGCCGCCATCGAGGTGGCTCACTTGCTCAAAGCCAGCCGCGAAGAGCTTTTGCGCCGCTTGAGCGGAACGATTGCCACTTTGGCAATATAAGACAAAGGCGCGATCGCCGGGAATGTCCGCTGGATTGAAGCGAGACAGCGGCATCAGTTGCGCACCGTCAATCTTCTCTCCGGCGTGTTCGGAGGGTTCACGGACATCAATTAAGAGGGTTTCGCCGGCCTCCAACTGCTGTTTGAGCTGGGTTGGATGGAGGGAATTGAGTTTATCGGTGGGGTTAGACGAGATGAAGGTCATAGATTTAAAGGCAATAGAGGGAACATTGAACAACAGGAAAACCCTGATCTTGATTGTCGTGGTTACCTGGGTCTGAAAGCATCTACCTACAGCTAGAACAACCGTTAGGCGATACAGCCACTCTAGCTCATTCTATCATATGGTAATAAAACTCCGCGACAAAACCCCTAACCGGCTGGTTAGGGGTTGACAAAGCATCGGAAGTGTGCTATAGGCTAGAGGGATCTAGTCAGCGGGAACCAAGAGGTCTTCTTGAGGTTCTTGGCTTTTGATCACCACTTTACCCTCATCATCCACATCCACGAGAGCGCCGTCGCCATCTTGAATCCGGCCCGAGAGGATTTCCTCCGCGAGACTGTCTTCGAGGAGGCGCATAATGGCCCGACGTAGGGGACGCGCACCGTAGCTGGGGTTGTAGCCTTCTTCGACGAGGCGATCTTTGAATTTCTCCGTCACCTTGAGATCAATGCCTTGTTCCAAGAGACGGGCAAAGACTTCCTTGAGGAGAATATCGCTGATTTCCTTGACTTCCTCTTTGGTGAGTTGACGGAAGACAATGATTTCATCGAGACGGTTGAGGAACTCGGGACGGAAGTATTGCTTGAGTTCTTCGTTGACGAGGTTGCGGATACGGTTGTATTGCGCTTCCGTCTTGTCGTCGTCGAACTCGAAGCCGAGACTGCCGCCACCTTTCTCGATGACCTTAGAGCCAATGTTGGAGGTGAGGATAATCAAGGTATTCTTGAAGTCCACCGTGCGCCCTTTGGCGTCGGTGAGGCGACCATCTTCAAGGATTTGCAGCAGCATATTGAAGACATCGGGGTGAGCCTTCTCAATCTCATCAAAGAGAATCACCGTGTAGGGACGACGGCGCACCGCTTCGGTGAGTTGTCCGCCTTCGTTGTAGCCTACATAGCCGGGAGGGGAGCCGATGAGTTTGGAGACGGTGTGACGTTCCATATACTCAGACATATCCAGGCGAATCATGGCTTCTTCTGAGCCGAAGAAGTAGGAGGCCAGGGCTTTGGTTAGCTCAGTTTTACCCACCCCAGTCGGTCCAGAGAAGATGAAACTAGCAATGGGACGGTTGGGGTTCTTCAAGCCAACGCGAGCGCGGCGAATGGCGCGGGAGACGGCGCGGACGGCTTCATCCTGACCAATCAGTCGCTGGTGCAGGGTTCCTTCCATATGCAGCAGTTTCTCGGACTCGGACTCGGTGAGTTTGTTCACCGGAACGCCGGTCCAACTGGCGACGATATGGGCGATGTCTTCCTCGCCGACGGTGGGAGAATCTTCGTTGCTGCTGGCGGTTTCGTTTTTGCGGCTTTGGGCGATGGCCTTGATTTCGGCTTTGATTTCCATTTCGCGATCGCGCAGGCCCCCGGCTTTATCAAAGTCCTGAGAGCGCACCGCGTCGTCCTTGTCCTTGAGGACTTGGCGCAGTTCCTTGTCGAGTTCCTTGGCGGCGGGGGGAAGTTGCGATTCGAGCAGGCGCACCCGCGAGCCAGCTTCATCGATGAGGTCAATGGCCTTGTCGGGGAGATAGCGATCGCTGATGTAGCGATCGGACAATTTCGCGGCGGCTTCTAGGGCCTCATCATCAATTTTCAGCTTGTGATGCTGTTCGTAGCGTTCCCGTAAGCCGTAGAGAATTTCGATGGTTTCATCCACCGTCGGCTCACCGACCATCACCGGCTGGAAGCGCCGTTCTAGGGCAGCATCGCGTTCAATATGCTTACGATACTCATCCAGGGTGGTGGCACCGATACATTGCAGTTCACCGCGAGCCAGTGCCGGTTTAAGGATATTCGCGGCGTCGATGGCTCCTTCAGCGGCCCCGGCTCCAATCAGGGTATGCACCTCGTCAATGACGAGAATGACATTGGAGGCTTGGCGAATCTCATCCATGATTTTTTTGAGGCGTTCCTCAAACTCACCCCGGTATTTGGTCCCGGCGACGAGCAACCCGATATCAAGGGTGACGACCCGCTTTTCTTCCAAGATATCGGGGATATCATTGGTGCAGATGCGTTGGGCTAGACCTTCGGCGATCGCCGTTTTCCCGACCCCCGGCTCTCCAATCAGGACGGGGTTATTTTTAGTGCGGCGACCCAAAATCTGAATCACGCGCTCAATTTCTTTCTGACGACCCACAACGGGATCGAGTTTTCCTTCACCGGCCAATTGGGTGAGATTGGAGCCAAACTCATCCAGGGTCGGGGTTTTGGTGCGGCCTCCACTCGAACCGGCGGCCACTTCAGCCGTCTCACCGAGCATCCGAATCACCTGAGTGCGAACCTTGGAGAGATCGACGCCGAGGTTTTCGAGAACCCGAGCGGCGACGCCTTCTCCTTCGCGGATCAGGCCCAGGAGCAGATGTTCAGTGCCAATGTAATTATGACCGAGTTGGCGGGCTTCTTCGAGGGACAGTTCCAGAACTCGCTTGGCTCGGGGCGTGAAGGGGATCTCCACGGCGACGAAGCCCGAGCCTCGACCGATAATTTTCTCGACTTCGATGCGAGCGTCTTTTAAGTTCACACCCATCGATTTGAGGACTTTGGCGGCGACGCCGGTCCCCTCACCGATTAATCCGAGGAGGATTTGCTCCGTACCCACGAAGTTGTGTCCCAGGCGGCGGGCTTCCTCCTGGGCGAGCATGATGACTTTAATGGCTTTTTCTGTAAATCGTTCAAACATGGCTTACTTCCGATACCGAACAGTGTTTAAGGCGGGGGACCCGTTCCACAGGCGCTAGTTGTCGTGCTTGAATTAGCATAGCAAACCTGACTCAAGTCTTGCTACAGACTTCCTCTTTCAATTTGATCGATGAGGCTTGCTCCAGTGTTTTGACGGGATTTAACAACGTCTTAAGATTTTTCCGCCCCAAGCTTGAATCCGCTGTTGAATTTGCTGATCCCATTCCTCTAATTTTTGTAAGAAATTGCGATTTTGTAGCCCACTTAACCACAAAATTAACGCATCATCCCCATTGGCATAGTAACGCCGTCGCCGTCCGGCTTCTTGAAAGCCAAATTGTTGGTAGAGCGATCGCGCGGCCCGGTTCTCGGCGTTGACTTCTAGGGTGGCCCGGGCCAGTTGGCGATCGCGGGCGGCCCGCAACAGTCCCCAGAGGAGTAACTGTCCGAGTCCCCGGCGGCGCTGTTCGGGGTGAACGGCCACAAGGGTTAGATGGGCTTCATCGACGATGGCCCAAAGACAGCCTAGGGCCAGCAATGAGTCGGGGTGATCGCGGTCTTCGATCCCCAGAAGAATACTATTGGGGCTATCGAGTTCGCGTCGATAGCCCTCTTCGGTCCATAATCCCCCGAAACAGAGATGATCGAGAGCCAGGATTGGGCCGAGATGAGCTTCAGTGAGGGGATGGAGCGCCAGACGAGTCACAACAGCAAAGGACGACACAAGACGATAGAGAAAACAATAGCCCAACCAACACCTAAACCCACAAAGGATTCAGCATTGGTAGCCCTTGATCGTACACTAAGAAGGGATGGGTTGAGCGATTGCCCTCGATGTCGCCGGCAGCACCCTCGACGTTCACGGATCCCTTAACCCTCATTACAGTATTACTTGTCCCTCTCTCACTTCTATGGTCTCGACTCCTTCTCTTGACAAACCCCAATCTGGTCGCAGCTTTCTGGACCAGGCGATCGCCTCATCTTCTCCTAATCAAAGCCTTGTCCCCCTCACCACCCGTCTCGGTGACCATGAGTCCTTAGAAATTGGGGGCTGTGATGTGCCGACGCTGGTGCGTCGCTTCGGCTCTCCTCTCTACATTTTGGATGAAACGACCCTGCGGACGGCCTGTCGTCAATATCGAGATGCTTTTGCTCAATACTATGACGGCGAGAGTCTAGTGCTGTTTGCCTCGAAGGCTTGGAGTTGTCTAGCCGTCTGTGCCATCGTCGCCAATGAAGGATTGGGAGTCGATGTGGTCAGTGGTGGGGAACTCTACACGGCCCTCAACGCCGGTGTGGCTCCCGATCGCCTGTATCTGCATGGCAACAATAAATCGGCTCAGGAACTCAACTATGCCATCGAGGCGGGGATCACGGTGGTGGCCGATAACTGGCAGGATTTACAGATCTTGGTGGAGTTAATGGGCGATCGCCGCGATCCTGTGCGGCTGATGTTACGCTTCACCCCCGGCATTGAATGTCATACTCACGAGTACATTCAAACGGGCCACATTGACAGTAAGTTTGGCTTTGACCCCGACTCTCTCGATGCGGTGTTGCAGTTTGTCTCGCAACAGCCGAGTCTCAACTGTGTCGGTCTCCATGCCCATATTGGCTCGCAAATTTTTGAGTTGCAACCCCATCATGATTTACCTGAGGTGATGGTGTCCTGGCTGCAACGGGCGCAATCGTATAATCTACCGGTGACGGAGTTAAACGTCGGTGGAGGACTGGGGATTCGCTATACCGAAGATGATGATCCCCCGAGTATTGATGCCTGGGTTAAAACCATCTGCGATCGCCTCACCCGGGCCTGTCGCGAGGCTAATCTCCCCCTACCGCGCTTGCTGTGCGAACCGGGGCGATCGCTCATTGGCACCGCCTGCGTCACCGCCTACAGCATTGGCGCTCGTAAAACCGTTCCTGGGGTGCGAGATTATATTACGGTAGATGGAGGAATGTCGGACAATCCTCGGCCCATCACCTACCAATCCCGGTATCGTGCTGTGGTGGCGAACCGCATGAGCGCCGCCGCCACCGAAACGGTAACCATTGCCGGGAAACATTGCGAATCAGGGGATGTCGTCATCGCCGATGCCCAACTTCCGGCGACCGAAGCTGGAGATATTCTCGTCGTAATGGGAACCGGGGCATACAATTACAGTATGTCGTCGAACTATAACCGACTTCCCCGCCCCGCAGCGGTCTTGGTCTGTGACGGAGAAGCGAACCTGATTTTACAGCGAGAAACCTACGCGGATCTACTGCGCCAGGATTGCTTACCCGAACGGTTAGTCGCAAAGACTCCTAGACCCTAACGCTTCGGCTGGTAACGGGCCGTTAATCCGTTATCCCGTCCCGAGTCACCCACTCGGGAACGGGCCGTTGACGATGGACTTGGGTAGCGAGCAGTACGAGGAATATCCAGAGTTCAATGGAATCTCTGTGGCAGCAATGGTTAGCAAATTCGAGCGAAACTCAGCCCGCGCTGTGGCGCTTGATTCAACAATCCTGGGTCATTATTGACATCGGGTTGGTCTTTGTGCTGACCTATACAATTCTGGTGGTCGTCAGCGAGCGGCGGACCCTCTGGATGGTACAAGGGTTAGTGTTTTTGATTGTGGCAGCAGCGGTCGGTAATGCCCTCAACCTCAGTTTGCTGCATTTTGTGTTAGATAAAATTGCCATTATTTCAGCGGTCGCGATGGCGGTGACCTTGCAATCTGAGTTTCGGCAACTCCTCGAACAACTTGGCCGGGGCGATATCTCGGGATTATTTCAATCCTCTCGGGATAGTTTGCCCAAATCTGACAGTATTGTCGATGAGGTGGTTGATGCCGTCAAAGAACTCTCGCAAAATCGCACCGGTGCCATTATCGTCATGGAGACTCGGCAACCGATTGACGAACGAGACTTTTCAGTGCCAGGTGTTAAACTGAATGCCGAGGTCTCCAAGGAACTCCTACAAACGATTTTTCAAACCAGTACTCTGCTCCATGATGGTGCGGTCTTGATTCGGGCCTCGCGCATTATTTCGGCCGGTGCTATCCTACCGCTGTCGGAACGGAAGGCGTCACGCCAGTTGGGAACACGCCACCGGGCGGCTATGGGGATTACAGAACGGGTCAAAAATTGTGTCTGTGTGGTAGTTTCAGAGGAAACAGGGTCAATCTCTTTAGCGGAGCGAGGGACCCTCAATCGTCCCTTGACCAGTAGTAAACTCAAGGAACTCTTAGAGGCTTACTTTTCAACGAAAGGTGATGGGGAAGTGGTCGCCCCCAACTGGCGCAACTTGACCCGCCAGTTAAGTCATAAAGGGGGGTCGGCCATCTCTCGATTTTTCGGAGTTGCGCCTTCGACGCCCAAGGATAAACAATAACGACCGTTTTAACGAGCAAGCGAGCATATACAATGCAGGGGTTAACGTCCGGAATGCGATCGAGTTCATGGCTGATGAACGCGGGTTTGCGGTGGTGATTGAGGAAAATAATATGAGTGCGAAGCCAACCCTTTTAGGAACGTTACCCACTGACCTCGATCCGACGCGATTGCCCAAACATGTTGCTGCGATTATGGATGGCAATGGACGTTGGGCGCAGCGTCGGGGATTGCCACGTCTGGTGGGCCATCAACGGGGGGTTGATGCCTTAAAAGCCTTAGTCCGCTGTTGTGATGATTGGGGGATTCAGGCGTTAACGGCCTATGCGTTTTCGACGGAAAACTGGGGACGACCTCTCGAAGAAGTGGATTTCCTGATGATGCTGTTTGAGCGGGTGCTACGACAGCAGTTGAAGGAGATGATGGAGAAGAATGTCAAAATTCGCTTTGTGGGCAATTTAAGTACGCTTCCGGCCTCACTCCAGCGGGAAATTGAAGCGGCGATGAGTCAAACGGACGGAAATTCAGGGATTCAGTTTACGGTAGCTACAAATTACGGTGGCCGCCAGGAAATTCTGGCGGCCTGTCAGGAGATTGCTAGGCAGGTGCAGCGGGGGGAACTGGCCCCTGAGGAGATTGATGCGAGTCTGTTTGAACAGCATCTCTATACGGCTGGGGTGGGTGACCCGGATTTACTGATTCGTACCAGTGGCGAGATGCGGATTAGTAATTTTCTACTCTGGCAAATTGCTTATGCTGAGTTGTATGTGACGGATACGCTTTGGCCGGAGTTCGATCGCGATGCGTTCCGTGAGGCGTTGCTGGCTTATCAACGACGCGATCGCCGGTTTGGGAAGGTGAAAACGCCTTCGATTTAGGGGGGGAAGAAGGGAACAGGGAACACCGGAACAGGGAATAGGGCCTAAAAAAAGCCCGCTGGGGGCGGGCTGAGGATGAAGGACTGAGGAATCGGTTATAGGCTTCGATTAGCTGTCGCTGGTTTCGGCTTCGAGTTGTTGAGGTTCACTGTCACCGAAAACATTGACTTTGACTACCCGATGGACAGCTTCAGGGGCTTTGGGAAGGGTGAGCGTCAGTACTCCGTCTTGGTATTCGGCTTTGGCGTCACTGTTGGTGACAGGAAGGGGTAGGCTGAGGGTACGACGGAATTTGCCCACCGGGAACTCGCTGTAGAAGCGTTTGTTGTCTTCACCGGGTTGGGGCTTGTGGTACTCGCCGGCGATCGCCACGCTTTCACGGGTGACTTCAATGTCTAAGTCTTCGCGGTTGATCGCCGGGAGTAACGCCCGCAGAATGAAGGCATCTCCTTCTTCTTCGAGTTGGATGGGAATTGACCAGTTGCGAGAGTTGTCTTCTCCGGCAATTTCGTTAAAGGCGCGGTTGATTTGACGTTCGAGGCGTTCGAGTTCGTTGAAGGGGTTAAGCGTGTAGAGTTGCATAATTGATGTCCTCCCGATTTTCTTTTTTGAACTGCCTGGGGGGAGAGGCGTGTTCTCCCTCCGCTGTTGTTTTTATTGTGTCGTTTCTATTAGGAAACTGAAAGGCAGACAACCGTACTGAAAAGATGTTACTTCCCGAATTTCGGTTGACAACACTATGAGATTGGAGAACCGAACAGGGGGAAGAAGGGAGGGAGGCAAGAGGCAAGAGGCAAGGGGCAAGAGGCAAGCTAGCAATAGGGCTATCTGGAGTGGGGTGAGGTTCGTTTCATTACATCTAGGATGAGCGATCGCCCGTACTCTAGTAAGAGCCTATACCTGATCACGCCGATGAATTGGTTTATTACTGATGATGGAGACTGCCAGTCTCTCGAATTCCAGTCCTGGGACCCCTATCGCCCGTACCGCCTCTATCGATTCTTGACGGAACTCGAGGATATTCTGGACGAAATTACGAGCGATCGCCAACGCCTAGAAGCGATCGCCCCTCGGGTCTGTGAGTTCCTGGAAACGGCAACCTGGCTCGATAGCGCCTATGTTCCCCCGGATGCGCAACGGGGTTGGTCTGTATCCAAACTCTATACTGAACAGGACTACCCTCTCACCGTGCAACTGGTGTCTTGGAAACCGGGGGCAAAATCCACGATTCATAATCATGCCACTTGGGGCTTGGTGGCGATGTTGAGTGGTTGTGAACGGAATCACTTTTGGCGACGGACTGAGGGGGACGCCATTGAAAAAGTGGGCGATCGCATCGTCTGTGAAGGGGAAATGATCACCTTTAGCCCCGGTGCGATTCATTCGATTGAAGCCTTAGGGGATGAACCGACGATTTCCTTTAACCTCTATGGGGAAACCGATTTCCCGAAACGCTTTAAGTTTGATGCGATCGCCCAAACGGCGGAACATTTTTGAGGCGGTTTAAGCCATCACCATGCCACCATCGACATTTAGGGTTTGTCCGGTCATATAAGCGGCCGCCGGATCAGCCGCTAGGAAGCGAATCAGGCCGGCCACTTCTGTGGCTTCGCCAAAGCGGGCCAAGGGGATAAACTTGAGAATCTCATCGGCTTTGATGTCATGAGTCATGTCGGTGGCAATAAACCCCGGTGCAACAGCGTTCACGGTAATGCCTCGGCTGGCCAGTTCCTTGGCCACGGTTTTGGTGAAACCAATGACCCCGGCTTTGGCGGCACTATAGTTGGCCTGTCCGGGATTGCCCATTTGTCCGGCGACGGAGGCGATATTGATAATCCGTCCTGATTTTTGTTTCAGCATCAGTTTGGTGACGGCGCGGGTACAGAGAAACACTCCTGTTAAGTTGAGATTGATTACCGCTTGCCAGTCGGCGGGCTTCATGCGCATTAACAGGGTATCGCGGGTAATTCCGGCATTGTTAACGAGGACATCAACTCGTCCCCAGGTGTCGGTGGCGGCTTTAATCAGGGCGTTGGCCTCGTCTTCTTGGGAGACATCGGCTTTGACGGCGATCGCCTCGCTTCCCATCGCCTGAATCTCCGCGACCACCTCCTCGGCGGCGGCACTGGAACTGGCATAGTTCACCACCACATTGGCCCCTTCGCTGGCCAAGGCTAAGGCGGTGGCCCGGCCGATACCTCGGGACCCACCGGTGACGATCGCCACGTTCTCGTTGAGGTGTTGCAAATTTGCGGGTAAAGCGTCCATAGCGTGTTGAATGTCCTTATTCTCGGCAAGAGTCCCTATTTTAAGGTCTGACGGTCTTTTGAGAAATTCCTCGGCTCAACCTCCCTCGTCGCCTTGCCCACTTAGGTCAGCTGAACCGCGACAACTCAACTCCGGGACATCAATTGGCGAAATGG
>SIHH01000425.1 GCA_004299065.1 Phormidium sp. SL48-SHIP
CGGGCCACGGTGGCGGGAACTTGCAGCAGGGGTAGCAGGCTGAGGCTTAAACCCAGTAGACTACAAACAAGGATGGCGATCGCAACGCCCCCCGTGAGAGACAAACGGGCCAACAGCAACAGGGCGATCGCGTGAACGCCTACCAGCCAGGGCGAAATCTCGGGGGTGACAACCGTAAACACCAAGATCAACATGGTGGGGGCCGGTAACACAATCGCCAGACTCAACAACAGTCCTAAACCGCTGAGAATCGCTAGAAGCCACGGTACAAGGGACATTAGAGTCATCGCAACTTTATCGCAAATTTAAGGAAATACGGGCATTATGGTGCAACATCTTCAGGGTAAAGTGGCTTTGGTCACTGGGGCAACACGGGGCTTAGGAAAAGGTATCGCTGTCGGCTTGGGGGAAGCGGGGGCGACGGTTTATATTACCGGCCGCAGTTACGATCGCTCAAATCTCGAAGATCGTGAGATTGGCGGAACCTTACTCGACACTCAAGCGGCGGTGGAAGAAGCCGGCGGTGTCTGCGTTCCGGTTCAAGTGGATCACAGTGATGATGAACAGGTGCGATCGCTGTTCGATCGCATTGACAGCGAACAAGAAGGCCAACTGGATCTCTTGGTTAACAACGTGTTCGCGGGGGTACAAGCCATCGCCGATGCTTACGGCGATCCCTTCTGGAAACAGGGGCCGCAACTCTGGGATGCGGTGAACCAAGTGGGGTTACGCAGTCACTACGTCAGCAGCATTTTTGCGGCCCGTCTGATGAACCGCCGCCAGCGAGGGCTGATTTGTACCATTTCCTCCTGGGGGGGAATGTCTTATATTTTCGGGGCCGCCTATGGGGCCGGGAAGTCCGCCTGCGATCGCCTAGCCGCCGACATGGCTGTGGAGTTAAAGCCGGATAATATCGCCTCGATTGCGATTTGGCCGGGAATTGTGGGAACGGAACAAATCGCCCGTTTTGCGGATAATACCTCGGCTGAGGGAGAATTGGACCCGCAACGGACGCTGATGCGCGATCGCTACAATTGGGAAACCCCCTTACTCACTGGCCGGGCGATCGCCGCCCTAGCCGCCGATGACAAGGTTCTCCGCTACAGTGGTAAAGTGCAGATTGTCGCCGAACTGGCCCGACGCTATAAACTGGTAGACCAAGCTGGCAATCGTCCCGCCTCCTTGCGATCGCTGCGCTTTCTCCTCGGCGCTCAGTTCCCCGCCCTGAGAGACCGTGATACACTCATTCCAGACTTAATTGTCCCCTGGCCGCTGTTACTGTGGGGAGCGTTACAAGCCCCGAAAACCTAACGCTTGATAGTGCCAAATTTGGCTGTGTTGCTAATCTAATGTTGTTGCAAGATGACTCAATTTAAAGACGCTGCGATCGTTCTAACCGGGGCGGCGGGTGGATTTGGTCAACAGTTTACCCGCAAATTATTAAAGGCTGGGGGACAGTTAATTCTGGCTGATTTGGACGAAGCCAGGTTACGCCAACAAGCCGAGGCGATTCAGCAAGAGGTTAAAACGGGCAACGTTTTAGCCTGTTTGGGAGTCGATTTATCTGACCCCGCTGGATCGCAATCCCTCTACGATGCGGTTAACGCCTTGGGCGTTCCTGTTGATATTTTAATTAACAATGCCGGGATTGGCTTATACGGACGCATGGATGAAGTTCCCACGGATAAATGGGAACGGTTAATGCAAGTCAATTTGTTAGCCCCCATGCGGCTAAGTACCCTGTTTGTGGCTGATATGATTCAGCGTCGTCAAGGGCATATCGTTAATATCTCCTCCTTAGCCGGTTGGATTGCTGTGGCGGGGATGGCCCATTATGCCAGTAGTAAATTCGGCTTGCGCGGCTTTAGTGAAGGGCTATTTAACGAGGTTAAACCCTACAATGTTAAAGTAACAGCCGTCTATCCCTATTTTAGTCGTACCCCCCTGTTACAAGCTGAAAAATATGGGAGTTTAGCGCAAGAAACAACGGGGATTCCTGATAAAGATGCCACCGATCCTGAGCGAGTCATTGAGGCGGTGATTCGGGCGATCGCCCAAGACAAACTCCACGTCTTCCCCGATAGAAAAGCCCAAGTTTTCCACCAAATAAAACGCTATTTCCCACCCATTATAACCTGGGGCGTGGACTACTTCAAACCCAAACAAAACGCAAAACCCTAACCC
>SIHH01000426.1 GCA_004299065.1 Phormidium sp. SL48-SHIP
GACCGTAGAGGTCGCGTGCGCCGTTCATCGGTGAGGAGGTACAAGACCCCATTGGCCAGGCGCTCTTGCTCGGGACCACAGGCGCGGACGATATCATCGAGATATCCTTGCACTAACTGCTGTTTGGGATGCTCCCCCAAGGCCTCATAGGCGGAAATCTCGCGAATCTGCTGAGATTCCAACTGAAAGCCGACGAGTTGAAGTTCAATCGGACGGACGGCTCCCATCTCTTGGCTCAAATCGGCCACCAGGCGCGTTCTCAA
Source organism: Phormidium sp. SL48-SHIP (assembly GCA_004299065.1). Lineage (GTDB taxonomy): Bacteria > Cyanobacteriota > Cyanobacteriia > Cyanobacteriales > Geitlerinemataceae > Sodalinema. Next base: position 264 of record SIHH01000426.1, read on the forward strand.
CTCTGCCTCTAAATGGGGAGCCAGTTGAGCTAATACCTGACTCGTCTGTTGTGCGGAGAGATTCCCCAATTTGTGCAACACCTGTCGGCTGAGAATGTCCCGACTGATGCAGTCCATGGATTCTAAGTCATTGCAGAGCAACAAATGGCCCACATAATCGGTGCGCAGGGAAAACACCACTTTCAAGGCTCCCAACTGCTGGATATTGCTGCACAATTGACCGATAAACTCGAAAAACGCCTCATGGTCTTGTTGGTTGGGGTTGGCGAAGAAAAACTCCTCAAACTGGTCAAAGACCAAAATCACCTGACAATGCTGCTTCTCCAAGGCCCGCAACTTGGCCTCAATCCGTTGCTGAGGGGACCCCTGGGATATCCCCGCCAGGGACTTTTTATGACGTTGGCTGGTTTGGTCAATGGCGGCTTCGAGTTTCTCAGTCCAGGGTTCATAGAGTCGTAGGAGGATGGGAATCCCCTCTCGTCCTCCGGTGAAGGTCTTTTCACGCAAGACGGGAAGTAGGCCCGCGTTGACGAGGGAGCTTTTGCCGACTCCAGACTGTCCGTGAATGACGAGAATCTTGCTCTGGGTTCCTGAGAGGCGTTCTTGCAAGTGCCGGACATCCTCTTCTCGTCCCGATTCTTTGATTTCTGGGGGGAGATTGTCCAGGGAACAGCGTTGATAGAGAATCCCTTGCAGGCGACTGGCTCCCACAAAGGCTCGCTGACCGCCGTAGCGTTGGACTTGCCATTGTTGTTGCTGAATGGAGAAGGCGCGGCGATAGTCTTGGCGGTCCTGAAAATAAACGCGATGCAGCTGCTCTAAGGCCTTCAGCCAAAGGTTGGGGAAGGGGAAACTCTCTTGTTGGCACAGTTGCTCATTCACTGCCGCCAGATGGTCGACCTGTGCCGGGTCTGAGGAGGTTTCGGGATGGGTGATTTCGGTTAAGCCGTTGACCAGTTGCACCACGGCGGCGTTGGCCACGAGGTGGGCCAGGTCTGGTTCGGCGGCGGCTTGGAAGTGCTGCTGACTCTCTTGGAACTGGGTTTTTAGGGGATGCAGGTCTGGATAATTGAGAGAGCGTTGTTGCTGTTCACTCTCCCAGAGAGAGAGGATGGCCTGCTGAAAGGCCACCCAGCCGAGGCGTTTCTGGCTGTTGGCGGTTGGGGGGGAGATGGTTTGCCAAAACTTGGCCCCCTGTTCAAGTTGCTGTTTGGCTAGGGATAGGTTTTGCTGAACTCGATGTTGGTGACTTTGGATAATCGCTAAGTCGCCTTGGAGGTTGGGGGAGAGGTGGCCGTTGAGTTCGTTTTGGGCCAGCTCCAGTTCTCGCTGTTCGCTCTGGGAGAGGAGGGGTTGACTCCCTAGCCATTGGTCTGGGGAGGCGTGGGGAAGACGTTGGAAGAAGGCTTCGAGGAGATGGCGCAGTTGCTGCTGGAGGTCGTCGGGGGTGGGGGAGAAGTGTTTGCTGGTGGTCCAACTGTGGAGGTCGTTGGCGACGTTCAGCATCTGTTTGAGGCTATTGTCGTCGAGCCAGATGGCAATGGGGAAGGGACAATTCCGGCGCAGGCGATCGCGGATTTGGTTACTATTAGCTAGAAACTGGCGGACATCGGCCAGTTGATTGAGTCCCAAGAGTTGCAGTCCGTCTGGGGGGAATGGCTCGATAGCTTGGATGGCCTGAGCCAGGTTCTGTGCATTGGGGGGGAGATGAACCGTCGTGGGTGAGAACTGATGCTGGTCTTGACAAGTCTGGGTCAGTTCCTCGGACCAACGTTGGCAAACGTCGCCATAGTTACAACGCACCAGAATCAGTTTAAACTGACCCCGCGACAGGGCCATGGCCTGAGCGAGTTGTTGCAAGGTCTTCTGATTTTTGGCGGCGACATCAGCGGTCATTATCCATCTCGGTTAGGGTTAAT
>SIHH01000427.1 GCA_004299065.1 Phormidium sp. SL48-SHIP
ACTCCACCTCTCGAATATCTTGGACAACCCCAGTACCAACCTCAACCCAATCGCCAAAAACGGGTTTTTCCCTATCTTCCTAATCTTGATTTAGTCCAAGCCGTTAACCTAGCTATTGCCCTAGAACGTCCTCTCTTTCTCCAAGGAGAACCCGGTTGTGGCAAGACTCTACTCGCTCCTGCCATTGCCTATGAATTTGCACAACGCTATCTTGAAAAGGGGCAAACTTGGCCCTACTTCCGCTGGAACATTAAATCAACCTCCACCGCCAAACAAGGCTGCTATATTTATGATGCCTTGGGTAAATTACGGGACGCTCAACTTGTCGGAACTCCTGCCTTAGACCGCTTCTTGAAGGATGAACAACGACAACAACTGATTCAACGTCTTTCTGACCCCGAAGGCTATCTGGAATGGGGGGCAATGGGACGAGCGTTACAACATCAGGAACGGCGGCCGATTCTCTTGATTGATGAAATTGACAAGGCAGATATTGACTTTCCCAATGACTTGCTCTCAGTTCTTGAAGAAAGCTATTTTACTGTTGATGAAACTCAGAAGCGGGTTCCGGCTGAGGAAGATGGAGCCAAGAAACCCATTGTGATTATTACCAGTAACCAAGAGCAAGACCTGCCGGAAGCTTTTTTACGACGTTGTTTGTTCTTTTATTTGCCTTTCCCAGATGACAATCATCTTAAGGAAATTATCAAATGTCATTTCCCAGCGTCGAAACAGGAGGAGATTATCGACAAAGCAATTGATAAGTTTTTAGAAATTCGCGGCCAGGTTCCTCCCTATGGAAAAAAACCCAGCACCAGCGAACTTCTCGACTGGCTTACTGTTTTAATTGGCCAGACAGATGCGTTGGAGAAAATTGATACAATCGCCCAAAACCCAGCCTATGCAGGAATTTTATTAAAATCTAAAGGAGAGCGCGATCGCCTGTCTTGACCTAGCCAAAATAATAGAAAAAACCTAGAATATTTACCGACAACCATGAATCACGTCAGAATGCACCTGACCCAAAAATCAAAACCCCCATGTCTTTTCCCTTATTTGAATTATTCTTAGAACTCCGTGACCCCCTGCGATTATCTCCCGAAGATTATCACCTCCTACTCACTGCCCTAGAGTTGGGATTCGGGCAACCTCAAGCTGTCAACAGTCAGGATTCCTTAAAACAGCTTTGTCGTCTCCTCTGGCTCAAAACTCAGGATGAGGCAACGGTTCGTTATTTTGAACGTGTCTTTCAACAACACTGCGCAGCCACTGCAACCATCGCCCCAACTGCCACAGATTCCACCACTCTAACTGAGCCAACCGCCGCCCCAAACGTCGCAGATTCCACCACTCCAAACGACCTAACCAACGCCGAAACAACCACGGATTCCACCACCCCCAACGACTCAACCTCAGCCGCAACCCCCCCTACCGTTCCTCGGCCGCCGCAACCCCCCGCACCCCGTCGGGGTCCTAGAACTCTCAGTGCCTTTCAGGGAGGGGATTTACCGCCCCCGGAGACCTCCGACGAAGGCTATCGCCTACAACCGAGAGACAGTCCCGTTCACCCCCGCCTAACTCGCCGAAGCTGGCGGAAAGTGCGGCGACTGCTGCGACGAGGCACCACAGGTCAGGTGGATATTGCCGCCACCCTCACCCAACTGGCAACCCAGGGACGCTGTTTAAGCCCTCCCCTAGAAGCCAAACGAGTCAATGTCTTAGAACTACTCCTTCTCATCGATGTGGATGGGTCGATGGTTCCCTTTCGCTTTCCCCGCGATTGTCTTTTAGCCACCGTTGAACCGAAACACTTTGAGCGCGTCGAGCAGTATTATTTTCGTAATGTCCCCGAGAGATTTGTCTATTGCTCTGCCAAAGGGGCTGATATCCGACCCTTCGATGACCTCTTTGCCAGTCTCTCCCCCAGCCGTACTGTTGCCCTGATTTTTAGCGATGGGGGAGCTGCACGAGGGGGATACAACAGTGATAGAGTGACCCTAACCCGTGACTTCCTGCACCAGATTCAGCCCCATCTGCACGCTCTAGTCTGGGTTAACCCCATGCCCGAAGACCGCTGGCCAGACACCACCGCCGCCGCCATCGCTAGCGACCTGCAACAGCTCGGCAGCGCCATGTTTGAACTCAGCCAAGCCGGAGTCAGCCAAGCCCTCAGCCAACTCCG
>SIHH01000428.1 GCA_004299065.1 Phormidium sp. SL48-SHIP
AGCCGCAAACAAAATACCTAGGAATTCGTCACGATTCGAAATTGAAACGACAGATGGAGTTACTAATCGAAGAGGTAATACCTCACAGCTTGGTGATGTAAGATCTCGAACAGATTCCGTAGACCAGACTCAGGTTCGACGCGTAGACTTCGACCATTCACACGGCAATTTAGGGCCAGGTCATGTTCAGGATATTCATGTTAATCCGAACAATCCTTCGCAAATCAACGTATCCAAGCCGCGTGCCCCAGAGCCAGGCGAATATCTTTCGCCAGTGCTGTCTGACCCGCGCACTCAAGGAGGGGTCTTTAGACCATAAATTAAATGAGCTGTTTGTTCTGTATTGGAGTTGAAAGTAAGATCCGGTTGGATGAGCCAAAGGGCTTCTCAATTAATGCCGTAGACGATTATGGAAAGGAAGCTTTAGCAAAAGCTGCTAAGCTGAATGCTGATGCTGAATGGTTTCTTGCAGTCGATGACACTGGCGAAAGCGACGTTGACATCGCTTATAGTATTCCTGAATCAATTAAGGACGGAAAGCTGGGAGAAGCGATTGAGCAACTCCGCCCAGATGCAGGGAAACTCCTAGTTTTGATGTATGACTTAGGAACTTCTGAAGAAGAAACTCATCTTGGGCTTAAGTTCTCGGAACTACGCCAAACTCTCGAAAATTGGTATGCTATGGGAGCACCTAACGGAACGGTTTATCATGAGTTCTTAATCTTAACATAAAACTTACTGTGATTACGATTCTACGCTTCATTCTGTTTTTCTTGGTTACTCCAGCCTTAGCCATCGTAGCGCAAGCGGCTGGAACCTTTCAGGATGATTTTCGAATCGTAGATACGGGCTTTTGGACTGAATCGGTTATTGTGGACTGTGTTGGCGACGAAATCTGCCACTACGACTCAAGTGGCGCACTGTTGCACCAGCGCAAGAGCATCGACGGCGAAGATGACATAAGCCGATACCAAGGATTGAAAACACTAGGGGCAACAGGCCCTCTTTTTTCTTTTTTGGCCGAATTTGTAGCCGCAAACAAAACAGTAGTCATTGGGGAGAACATGAAGCGGGTCAATCGGTATGCAGACAATTTCGGTGGAACAACCATCGACACTTGGCTAAATGGTCGAAAGTGGACGCCGCAACTAAACGACGACTTCATTGCGACAATGAAAGCTCAGGGGCGGGAAATCAAAGACATCGGTCCGGATTTTAGCCGTCGCTTGAGAAACCGTGCTAACCCATCCCAAGGGCGACCGCCCAGCGACATTTATGGAGGAGAGCGACGTGAGCTTCTTGATTACGACAACTACCAGCGCTTGTATGAGCGAAGCGGGAGATACGAGGGAGGCGTTCCAGGGTTCGATTGATGAGCGACGATATCACAGTTGAAGTCTTTCGAGAATCAGCCCCGGCTGGACTCCGTTGGCTCGTTGAGCGTGGCTTTAGTCGAGCCAGAGACTTGGAGAAGGAAACACCCACAATGGGAACCTTGGTTTATCGCGGGAAGAACGTGGCTTTCGAGTTCAGCTTTGATGCTCGCGATCAATGCATAGATGCCGAAGTTATCAAAGTGGAGCGTGGTTCACTGCGTCGAAATTGGGATGGTGGATACTCAAAAGATATTTACACTCACCTAGTCGCTGCCGAAGGATACCGAGGAAGCCCGATGGGATCACTTAGCGTTCACGAATTTGAATCAAAGCTCGACAAGGCAATAGCTGGCTGGAGTTCGCTTCTTGAAACTGCAGGATCGAAACTGCTCAGTGATTCATCGGAATCTTTGGGCTAATCCACACGTTAAGTCAGGTGGACAAGGATTCTTGGTTTACCCACTTTTCGTATCCCACCAACGCGGCAACGCCCCGTCCGGCAATCCAAAGCCTCAACTTCCAATCCACCGCCCCCGATCACCCCATCGCCCCCGATCACCCCACCGCCGCGCGAACCCGTTTTGCAGCATGTGGCCGGTTCCTCGCCCAACGGAGTCTTATGTCCAGTTCCCGCTTAACGGGCGGCTCGCAGTCGGTGACTGCTCAAACAACCGCCCTACGGGAGCCTTGACATAAGATCCGTTGGGCGCTCCACCGGCAAGCGTGCGGGTTCGCGCGGCGGCGGGGTGCTCGGGGGCTACCCGCGTCGCCGTTCTGAGCCGCGCCGTCTTTTCATCCAGGCTGA
>SIHH01000083.1:0-12469 GCA_004299065.1 Phormidium sp. SL48-SHIP
TTGAGAATCAGAGAAAGCCGTCCTAGAAGGACGGGGTTTTAAACCCAAGTTTTTCGATAAAGGTACGCCCCCCCTCTTGCCTTTTGCCTCTTGCCTCTTGCCTCTTGCCTCTCTTCCCTAATCCCCAAAATACCAACCATGCTCCTGTTTCACCTCCAGGGCCATCTCATCCCGTAACTCTCCCGGAAATAAGACCTCACCCAACGGTCGCCAGGCCCGCAGACGCATCTGCACATTGATATCCCCGTGACGGTATAATGCCTGATAATAAGCATCCTCCGGGGAACGCGATCGCCACACCGACAACAGCCGCTCCCGATCATCCGGCTCAGCCAACTCTCGAATATGACGTTCAACCTGCTCATAAGAAATCTGCTTAAACGTCTCATGGCGAAACGTTCGGGCAACATAACCCTCATGAAACTGCCGTTCAAACCGCAAAATCAAGAGACGAGCCGGTAAATAAAAATCAAACCCCCACACCGATTCCATCTCGGCGCGAATCTCATCGGGAACCGGTAACCGCTGCTCCTGATCAGCCTGATGCAAGAAAAAAGGCAACTCCTGCGAATCCCAACTCAAGGCTTCCAACGCCTCAATATGATCTAAGCGGAAATTGTACCACTGCCCTTGCCCCGTGGGCGTTTGGCCAAAACCGCAGAGATAAATCGATCGCCGCATATAATAACAACAGACCGGATACACCACACAAGAGCGCGATGTCCGCAGCCGCGAACTGCGATACAACAACCGCACCGGCGGGACTTGAGGCTGTTGCCAGAGTTGATACAAGGCCTCAATACCATCCTCAACTTGGTCAATCTGGCCATCGCGCACCACATAATCCACATGGACAAAAAACCGCTGTACCCCCGCCACTGGCTGAGCGTAGCGTTGCGCTAAACTCGCAAAATCCAAATTACCAAATAGCACCTCTGCCGAGGCCATCATCCCACCCGACGGACGCTCAGAACGGTCCCTGGGTAACGCCTTCGCCACCGCTTCCGTCACCCATGCCGGTAACCTCTCCAACGGCTCAAACTTATGACCCCGCCGCCGTAACAACCCCAACTCCACCAACAAGCGTAAATCATCGGCCAGCGATCGCCGCGTCACCCCAAACAACCGCTGTTGTAAGCGTTCGTGCCACTCCGACAACTCCACCCCCAACTCCGTGCAAACCTGCTCAATCCAGGCCTCCATCCCCGCCGAACCCACCACCGACTGCACCCAATCATAGGCCGTGCGACTACAGGGACAGCGGCGATCGTGAAGTGGTGGAACCTCCTCCCCCTTCGGATGTCCCGGAGTAAAAAAGCGATCGCGCCACTGAGCATAACTAAACAAACCAGGCGTTCCTGGCGTCACCTCCTCCCAGAGCGACCGATACTGACGACCATACAACAACTGAAGCCAAACCCATAACCGCAGCGATCGCAACCCATGTTGACAAAACACCCCCCGCGTCAATCGTTGCAACAACAGCGGTGACGGCTCAATCCGCTCAACCCCGCCCACCCCCGCCACCGCTGAGGCTTGAGACTGAGATAACTTAAGAGAATGTCGCTTACGGCTCGACAGAGGCAGTCCTTTAGAAGCAGTCATGGAACGATCAGATAATTCGGAATTAGCCGCTTCCAATTATTCCCTATCTAGGAACGAAAGAAAAGCCCTAGCCCGCAATTCGTAACCTAACTCGGGCTTGGCACATTAAACAAACGTTTCAACAGAACCGGAGCAATCTCACCGAGGGGCAAAATATACTGAGCCGCCCCGAGAGCGATCGCCTCCTTCGGCATCCCAAACACCACCGACGTCGCCTCATCCTGAGCGATCGTGACCCCTCCCACCTGAGCGATAGACTGCATCCCCACCGCGCCATCCTTCCCCATCCCCGTCAGCAAAATGCCCACACAATGCCGTCCATAGACCGCCGCCACCGACTCAAACATCACCGTCACCGAAGGACGATGGCCCGAAAACGGCGGTAGCGGGGCCGACGCAAACACACCGCGACGACTAAACGTTAAATGCTGATTCTCCGGCGGAAAATAGACCACCCCCGCCTCCGCCCGCATCCCCACCTGAGCAATGCGAACCGACACCGCACATTCAGCATCAAGCCAATTCACCAACCCCGTCAAAAAGCCACGACTAATATGTTGCACACAAACCACCGGAACCGGAAAATTCCGGGGAATTTGCCGTAAAATCCCCTGTAACGCCTGCGGACCCCCCGTCGAGGCTCCAATCGCCACCAACTCATACGTCCGTTGTCTCACCTCCGGCGCAATCGACGACACCGGCCGCACCACCGATTCCGCCGTTCCAATCTCGCGAGGGCGACGAGACTGGCCCATCAACTGACGACGATGAGTAAACACCGCCACCCCCGACAACACCCGAATTTTGGTAATCAACTCCTGCTGCAAATCATTCCAATTATTCGCCCCCCCATCAATCGGTTTCGGCAACACATCCACCGCCCCCGCATTCAACACCCGAAACACATTCTGCGTATCCTCCGCCTGTACCGACGCACTCAACACCAAAATCGGCCGGGGCATCGTGGCCATAATCTCCTGAGTCAATTCCAGGCCATTCATCTCCGGCATATGAAAATCCGTGCAAACCACATCCGGCCGCGCCCGCGCCATCATCGTTAAAGCTTCCTTCCCCGTACGGGCCATCCCCACCAACTCAATATCGGGATAAGTAGCTAACATCCGCCGCAGAATCACCTGCACAACGGGAGAATCTTCAGCAATCAGAACACGAATGGGCATGTTTAGTCGTCGTCAGAATTGGCAAAGCTCTCGGTAAATCTCAAAGAGCGTTCCTTTAGCTTAATCGGCCAGAAGCCCCGCACTCTACGCGAAGCGTGAGTGTCGTATGGGAAAGCCGAGGCGATGGAGTCGAACGAAGTCGCCAAACTCTTGTCGTTATTCCTAGGGAGCATTGCTACTTCCTTAAGCTATAATAACAGCATATTTGTATTGACCGACTCATATCGGATTGACCCAGATCTAGAACAAGAACTCCAGATGCTGAATTGGCCCGAGACTTGCCGCAAAGTCTATAACGACGCGCTCGGGGAGCGCCAAGACTGGCTCAACAGTCGAAAGTGCTCGGTCAATACTTGCAGCCTCCAGAAAGAGTACATCATCTCAGATTAACCGCTGGAGGGTTTCGACTAAAACATCTTGATTAAAACTACTTTTTGTGATATAAGCATTCGCGCCTGCATCAGCACCGCGACGACGATCCTCATCCGTTGCCAGAGAGGTCACCAAAACAATCGGCAATTCACTATACTCCTGATGATTGCGAATCCGAGCCGTTAACTCCAACCCATCGAGATTGGGCATTTGAATATCTGAAACCACGGCATCAAAGCGGCCACTGCGCAGTTTATTGTAACCATCGAGGCCATCGACGGCCGTCACCACCCCATACCCGGCGGCCTCCAAAATTCGTTTTTCCTGAGTGCGGGTGGTAATCGAATCCTCCACCAACAACAACATCTGTTTAGCCGGAGTTTCCGCCTGACTCGATGCTGGCTCAATGATCTCAGAGCTAACATTGGCCCGACGATGGACACCGCGCACCGATTTAATGATATCCACCGGATTCAGCACCATACAGACCTCCCCAGTGCCGAGAATCGTCGCCCCCGACACATTGCGAACCCGTTTCAGGAGCTTACTCTGAGGCTTGAGAATGGCATCTTGTTCATCAATGAGGCGATCGACCAATAACCCCAACCAATCCTCACCGACTTTCAGCAAAATACAGGCAAACGATGATTGCTTATCCTCCATCTGCGCCCGAATGGGTAACTCCAAAATATCCGCCAAGTGAACCACCGAAATCGGCTGATTATCATGGAGAATCGTCTCGCGGCCTTCCAGAGAAAAGATATCATCCGGGGCAATCATCAACGCCGTTTGCACAAACTCCACCGGCAGCGCATAGGCCTGTCGCGGTAGAATCGTCCTCGTGGCTTCATGGTAAATATGACGCACCTCTAGGAGTAACACATGAGCCGTTGCCAGAGTTGTCCCCAACTGAAGATGAATCGAACAGCCCTGGCCCCGATTCGACTTGACCTGAACCGACCCTTTCAACCGTTCAACATTGGCCCGCACCACATCTAACCCCACACCCCGGCCCGAGACTTCTGTCACAAAATTGCGCGTCGAGAAACCGGGCATAAAAATCAAGTTTTGGATCTGGTTCGGCGTCATGGTGTCGAGTTCCATGGCCGAGGCCACCTCATTTTTAATTGCCGTTTTTTTAATTTTTTTGAGATCCAAGCCCTGTCCATCGTCACTCACCTCGATCGCAATGGTACTGGCCGTTTGGTAGCCCCGCAGAGTGATCGTCGCCGTACTGGGTTTTCCCTGACGTTGGCGTTCTTCAGGAGACTCAATCCCGTGGTCGATCGCATTGCGGATAATATGCGTCAGAGGATCTTTCATATCCTCCAAAATCCGTTTATCTGCTCGCGTGTCGCCGCCGATAATCTTGAGACGCACCTCTTTTCCCTGCGATCGCGCCAAATCCCGAACTAGCCGAGGATAGAGATTAAAAATCGTCGATAACGGCAGCAACCGCAGCGTTCGCACCCCTTCCTCAATCTCATCGGCCAGGGTTTCTAACCGGGCCGTGTCCTCAGCAATCCCCACCTGGAGCCGATTCACCAACTTACCCAACGTTTCGAGACGAGCTTCATTCTGTTCTTGCAAGCGATAGAAATTCAGCAACGCCCCCTCGGAGATGGGAGCCTGAGCCGCCGCACCCATTCGACTAACATGGCCATTCGTCCCTCTCGTTCCCCCCCCGCGCTGCTCAATGGTTTTTTGCAACTCATTCTGGAACGGCTGATTGAGTTTTAAAGGCGTATTACCCGCCTCTCGCGCCCACTCTTCCCAAAACGCCACCACTTCTTCGATTTCCGAGAGTCGGTGCGCGATGCGAATTTTCGTAACCGTCAATTCCCCAGCCGTCGTCATCAACGCATCGAGATTTTGCGTATCGACCCGGATCGTATCAATGCGATAATTCCCATCATGATGATCCGCCCCCGACGAATTCGAAGAAGTCTCCGACGGTTTAGCCCGAGCTGGCGTCGGTGCTGGCTGTCCCGTTTCGCCGCGCAATCGAGCTAGACTCTCCATCAAAGACAGTTGAGCCGGACTGTTGCTGATGGCCTCATCAACCAATCGTCGCAAATCTTTAATCCCGTCCCCGAGGCGATCGCACAGGGAACTATCAAAGGTTTCTCGCCCCTGTTTCACCGGTAGCAATTGTTGTTCCCACTCATGAGCCAGTTGGGCCATATCGCTAATCCCCAACATCGCCGCATCGCCTTTAATGCTATGGATTTCCCGCAACACCTCATCGAGTTTCGACTCATCCTGGGGATGCTCTTCTAAATACAACAATCCCGCATCAAGTTTTTGCAAATGATCCTCACTGGCCACCTGAAAGGTTTGTCGTAACTCGTCGTCCTCGATATAGCGACTTTCCGCCACCGGAGGAGCCGCGTTGTCCTCCTCCGACTCACTCTCAGACTGTTCAGGCGGGGTAATGGCTTGGTGAATCAAACGCCGGATGCGATCGAGGCCCATCAGTAGGCGATCGCATTTTTCATTATCAATACTCACCTGGCCCGACTTCACCGGAGCGAGTTCTTGTTCCCAGTCATGGGCCAACTGGGCCACCGCCGTCACCCCCAACATCCCCGCATCTCCTTTGAGGCTATGAACTTCCCGTAGGATATCTTCAAGTTTGGCCCGATCATCAGGGAATTGTTCGAGATGCAGTAAGCCGTCATAGAGTTTTTGCAGATGATCTTGACTGGCCTGTTGAAAAGTATGGCGCAGTTCATCATCTTCAATATAGGTGGCCGTCTCCTGGCTCGCTGTCCCTTGAGGAGCCGGCGAGGGACTCGGGGGGGCGGCCTCACTCAGCGGCGGCGGGGATAGGCGCGGGTGGAAATGGGCGCGAATGGCATCGAGTCCATCATAGAGATGATCGGCTTGGGCTTCAAAACTGCCACCACTCTCAATGAGAGTCACCAGATCTTGTTTCCAGTTCTGGGTTAACGTCTGTAACTGGCCATCATCTCCCGTTAACTGCTCTAACCGATCAAGATCCCGAAACAGAGACTCAATGCGATCGCTCTGCTGGATCGTCTCCTGGGCCGCCTCATCTGAATCATGGTCTTCTAGGGCTAAGAATTCCGCTTCAAGGCGGCCGAGGATATCATCGGCCTCAAGGGCGTCTGCTGATGTCTCTGGAGGTCGCCCAGGGGATCTCTCAGGGGTCTCAGCCCCCCGAGACACCAGCGAGCGCGGTTGAGTGGTTCGGTTCTCAGCCGGGGCTGAACTGGAGGACTGGGCCTCATCTCCGTGAGAGGACACCGTCGACTCCTGAGATCCCATCAATTTCGCCAAAATATAGAAGGTTTGAACCCCCGACGGCTCCCCAGTAATCGCTTCTCGGACCAGGCCATCGAGGGCCGTTAAGCCCTCGTCTAGCCGTTGCTGAACCTCGTCATCAAAGTTAACCTGACCGCCCTTGACCTGGCTCAGTAGATGTTCCCACTGTTGGGTTAAGGTGGCGATGTCTTTTAGCCCCAACATCCCGGCGTTACCTTTGAGGGAATGGCTTTCTCGAAGTAAGTCCTCTAGGGTCTCCGCATCTTTAGGATTCTCTCGCAACTCGGCCAATCCTGCTTTGATTTTTCGTAAGCCATCTTCACTGGCTTCTTGAAAGATTCCCCGGAGTTCTTCATCTTCAATTAGCATTGTTTGGACGACTCCCCCATAACCGTGGATAGTGGATGACTGCCTCGGTTTTGTTGCCATCCTCGTCCATCTTAACGGATGCTGTTGCTCACTTGTTTCGTCCCGCTGTTTTGGCTTGTTCGAGGGCGATCTCTTTGACGGCCTGCAACGATTCACCGTTGGCATGGCCTTCAATGGCTTTGACGGCTAACTCTTGAACTTGCTGTAAGGTGGCCTCAAGCTGTTGACTCAGAGACTGGATTTGCTGTTGGCGATCGCCGATGGTACGCTCTAAGCCCTCAATTTGCAACTCATAGCGGCGTTGTTGTCCCTCAATCTCTTGCTGACGCAGTTCCAGGGCGCTATTGACTTGATGGGTGGCGATCGCCTCTCCTTGGCGTTTCCCGTTGTGAATCTGCTCGTCTCGCTGGCCCGGGAAGGCCGCCACCTTAGCCTGTAACTCAGTCCACTCCGCTTCCCGTTGCGCGATCGCCGTTTCTCGCGCCTCCCAGGCCTGTTCCTGTTCTTGGCGAGATTCCTCCAGTTGACGGTATTGCTCCTGTAACTGTTGCTGATAGCGTTCCTCGTCGATTTCTTGGGCAATGGCTCGTTGATAATAATACTCTTCATTCTCCCGTGTCCAGATGGTTTCGAGTCGTTGCCGTTCTTCGTCAAAGGAATGTTGCCAATCGGCTTGTTCTTTGCACCAAGCCTCTAGCTGAGCGTGCAACTCCTGTTCTAACTCCTCCTGTTCCGCCTCAAATTCCTCGGCAAATTGTTTGGATTCATTGCGATAACTCTCAACCAAGGTTGTGAGAGTTGTCTCATCCACAGACTCAATTTCATAGAGATTTTGCAAGCGCTCTTGTTCAGCTTCAATAGCACTTAAAACCTCTGCGAATTGACTAGCATCTCGGGTCAAAACCTCCGAAAGCTGACTGACAAATCCCCCAAACCCCAATTGAATTTGCTGCAATTGAGCTAAGGTATCGTGACCCTGAACGATGGTTTGTTCTGGTTGATCTGACCGCTCAGAGGAACGTGAGTCTGTTGAGGAATTGGGACTAGCAGCAGGTTTGGGGTCCGGCGATCGCTGCGCCTGTTTCACTTGAGCCTGCAAGTGTTTTTTCTCATCGAGCAATGCCTCATACGCCTCTAAAATTTCGGCTTTAGTATTCCGAGAATTGATGCGTTTAGCCATAACAAAAGACTCCAAAATATTGTTTTATTCGAGCAAAAAAATGTTGCTCTCTCGGTGATTTCGGTCGGTAATTTCGGTTTCCAATAACACAACTCGGAAGAGAGCGACCACAAGGGTAAACCCCTATTGCCTCTTGCCTCTTGCCTCTTGCCTTCTTCTCCCCTATTCCCTTAATTAAACGCCTGCACCGACAAGGTCCGCGCCTGTTGCCGCGCCTCTTGCAGTTGAGCGTTAATCTCAGCCAGTTGGTTATCTTGCTGCGCCAACACCGCCTCTAAAGACTCCAGTTTCACCTGATAGCCTTGTTCGCGTCCCTGCCAAGTCTTCTCAAGCAACTCACGACGGCTGCGTGACTGCCGATGAACCTCTTGGATCGCTTCAGTTTTCGCCGTTTCAAAGGCTTGCTGTAACTCCTCCTCAAAGCCCGTCACCCGCTGGCGATCGCGCTCAATCTCGGCTTGATGAGCCGTTAACACCGCTTCTCGGGCGTTCCAATCTTTCTGCTTCATCTGACCCTGTTGGGCTAACTCGATCTCCTGTTCTCGGGCGGCTCGGGCATAATCATCAGCATCCCGTTGTCGCTGCTGTTGCTGATGATACGCTGCATCAGCTTCTTCCTGTTGCCGTTGTTTTTGCCGCTGTTGCCGTTGGTTCTCCCAAATCTCCTCATGCTGCTGTTGGTCCTGTTGCCAGCGTTTGTGGGTTTGCTGGCGGCGTTTGTCGAGGGATTCGTATTCCTGGGCGATGCGATCGCTCAGTTGTCGTCGTTTTTCGGCGTGTTCTCCCCGCAACAGATACAGGTGATCGGCGACAATGCCAATGTCATGGAGTTGTTGTTGCTGTTGTCGGGCAATGGCGATCGCCCGTTGCAGGTGATCTTGCTTCTCGAACTCCCCTCGCAGGCGATCGCCCAACTGAGTCACCGTCGTATCCACCTCCAGTTGCAAGTCCGCTAACCCCCGCACAATAGCATCGGGCGTATAACCGGCAACCCGAGACACTAACTGCTGATCCTCATGCTGTTGGACGTCTTCCTCTCGCGTCCTCACGTGATAGGCCTGCTGTTGCTGTCGGGCTAAAATCCCCTGGAATTGCTCAAATCGAACCCTTTTATCGTCCTGTTGCTCATTACTCACGACAAGATCCTCCTCGGAGTCGTTGCTGGCTAATGGTGTCAGGTTAATCTAATCCATCGCTGGCGAGGAAGGTCGGATTGAGCCTTGGCCGGAGCCTTAGCCCAATCCAACGGGGTCTGCTGCGTCGCTCTCGCTAGCGGTGTTGATTTTTAAATCAACCTAACTCTACTGTAGCGACCGTTGATTTTTTTGTCAAGGGCTGGCTAAACTAAAGAGGCCAAATGCCGGTCGAGGGCGATCGCCCCAGAGAACCGTTGCGCCCTAGCCCCGAGGATCAGATCGTGGAAGAAAGCTTTGGACAAGTCATTCGTAGCGCCCGCAAAGAATTAGGACTCTCCCAGCGAGGCCTAGCCCAGCAACTGGAATTAGACTTCACCTACCTCTCCAAACTCGAGAACGATCGCGCCGACTACGCCGCCAAAGAAGAGGTGATTCGGGCCATTGCCCAATGTCTCAACCTCAACGCCGAAGAACTGGTGTTTCTGGCTGGGCGCACCCCTCGCCGCTACGAGAGTTTTCTCAAACAGCACGCCCAGGACCTACCGCCCCTGTTTCGCCGCCTGTCCGAGAATCCCGACTTCGCCGCCGAGGTATTCCGCCTGGCCCGACAACCGCGTCCCAAATCCTAACCATGGAGATTGGACAACTACTACTGATTTTCTTAGGACTCATCACCGGCATCGCCTCAGGAGTCCTGGGCATCGGCGGCGGAATTTTGATGGTTCCGGGCCTACTCGCTTGGGGCTTACCCATCCAACAAGCCAGCGCCACCAGTTTAGTCGCCGTCTTCATCAACGCCCTCTCAGGAACCGTGCGTAACTGGCGAGCCGGAGACTCACAGCCTCGGGGGTCTTTGGGCTTAGCCATCGGCGGCATCAGTACCGCACAACTTGGGGCCGAGGTAGCCACCTGGGTTCCCGCCTGGGCCTTAGCCTTTAGTTTCGCCGCCTTGCAACTGCTGACGATCTATTTCATGGGTTTGCGTCGCCGTCTGGCCCAAAACCTTAAGGGCCAAGACCTTGAGGCCCAAGACCTTGAGGCCCAAGACCTTGAGGCCCAAGACCATCTCACCTCAAAGATAGACTCAATTCCCCCAGGGCGGGCCATGGCGATCCTGATTAGCATTGGACTCCTGGCCGGATTTCTCTCAGGCCTATTCGGCATTGGCGGTGGTGCGGTCATGGTTCCGCTGCAAATGCTATTGGTTGGCATGGCCATTAAACCCGCGATTCGCAACAGTTTAGGAGCGATTATGTTTATCGCCCTATCCGGGTTAATCCGACATAGCGCAGCGGGCAATGTTTTTTGGCTGGGGGGAGTCTTATTAGGCCTTGGGGGAATGATTGGGGCGCAATTGGGCAGTCGCAGCCTCCCCAAGTTGCCCGACTCCCTCGTCAATGTCTTATTTCGCCTCCTATTGCTGGCCATGGCCGGCTATACCGTGGCGCGGGGAATTGAAGGTTTGCGGGGTTAGAGAAACCATCAATCCACCAATTCTTCGAGCCAAGTATTGGAGAATTGACAATCTTGGAGGGTTCCATCGGAAAGGGCCATATCCCTGGGATCGTCACTGCTAAACGTCGTCTCCCCCGTGCGAGCCTGCTCGTAGGCTCGTTCATCGGTCATCAAATCCAGCGTCGAGCGACGATAGCGACATAGGGCATAGACCGCCCGCCGTTGGGGCCGTTCCACGTTAAAGGCATTCATTTGCACCACACAGCGGTCATCCTCCCAACCTCGCACCCGCGCTTCGATCACAATCCTCCCAAAACCGATGGCCGTGGCCACCGGTTGGCAATGCTTGAGTTGATCGAGATAGTCCACAGACTCGACATAGTTCGGTGGACTGACGGGTTGAACCGGCCGGCCATTTTCAAGGCAGGTTCGTTGGCCGCTGCTATCTTCGTAGAATTGCGGACAATCCGGGTCATTGGCTAGGGCGGTCGAGCTGAGGTTCGCCAGTAGGGTTAGGCTTAAGCTCAGAGTCATCAGGGAAAGGGGTTTGAGCATGGGGGATTGACGACAACACTGAAATGTTGCTCTTTTCTCCCTGCCACCCTAACAGGTATACCGAGAGGGTCCATAGGACGCTGGCCTCTCGTTTGGCCCGGCCCGGATCGATAATGTCGATAATGTCGTTAATATCGTTAATTGAACTGATTGAGGAACCGCAAATCGCTGTTATAGAGGCGGCGGATATCGTCCATTTGGTGTAGAACCATGGCAAAGCGTTCCACCCCGAAGCCTGCCGCAAAACCGGTGTAGCGTTCACTGTCGTAGCCGACCGCCTCTAGCACATTGGGATCGACGGTTCCGCAACCGAGAACTTCGAGCCAGTCTCCTTTCCATTTCACATCCACTTCGGCACTGGGTTCAGTGAAGGGGAAATAACTGGGGCGAAAGCGAATTTCAACATCCCCGAAGATTTGCCGCACAAACTCGCGAATGGTTCCCTTTAAGTCGGTGAAGGTGAGTCCCTCATCAACAGCTAAGAGTTCAATTTGATGGAACACCGCCGAATGCGTGGCATCCACCGTATCGCGACGATAGACACGTCCCGGGGCGACGACGCGGATGGGGGGCTGTTGCTGTTCCATATAGCGAATTTGCACCGAGGAGGTGTGAGTTCGCAAGAGGCGATCGCCGGGCAGGTAGAAGGTATCCTGCATATCCCGGGCCGGGTGATCTGCCGGAGTATTCAGGGCCTCGAAGTTGTAATAATCCGTCTCAATTTCCGGTCCCGTGGCCACGGTGTAGCCCAGGCCGACAAAGATATCGAGGATGCGATCGATGGTGCTATTGAGGGGATGACGACGGCCTTGGGGAACCACCACCGCCGGCATGGTGACATCGAGGGTTTCTGAGGCGAGACGGGCTTGAATGGCCGCTTGTTGTAATTCATCCTTTTTGTCACTGAGGGCGGCTTCTAGGGCGGTTTTGACCTCATTGGCCAGCTTTCCGATGCGGGGGCGATCGCTCTTATCGAGTTGACCCATTCCGCCGAGAATTTTCGAGACTTGTCCTTTTTTACCCAAATAGCCAACCCGCAGCGATTCTAACTGATCGAGGCTATTGGTGGCCGTGATTTCGGCGATCGCCGTCGTTTGCAGGTCGGTGAGTTGGGTTTCTAGGCTGTTGGAGGTTGTAGGCATGGGGAAGAAGGGAACAGGGAACAGGGAACAGGGAACACCGGAACTGGGAACAACCCACCCCTCGCCCCTCCCAAGAGGGGAAAGACGTAGGGGCGTACCTTTATGGTCGCCCTAGGCAAGAGGGGGGAACAGGGGTTAATCGTGACGGGTTCCGTCGGGGAGAATGGCGCCGTGGAGATTGGCGGC
>SIHH01000083.1:12569-14753 GCA_004299065.1 Phormidium sp. SL48-SHIP
GGGGTTAATCGTGACGGGTTCCGTCGGGGAGAATGGCGCCGTGGAGATTGGCGGCCGTCATGTGGGCGCCCCAGACATCGGCCCCGGTGAGGTTGGCGTAACTCAAATCGGCACTGGTTAAATCCGCCATCTTTAAATCCGCTTGCGTTAAATCGGCATTACTGAGGTTCGCGCCGTAGAGATTGGCTTGATCCAGTTTCGTCCCCTTTAACGAAGCCCCCATCAGATTCACTTCCGTGAGATTCGCGCCCGTCAAAACCGAACAGGTCATGTTGGCCTTTTGCAGATTCGCCCCCTCAAACGAGACTCCTCCCATATTGGCATAACTGAGATTGGCTTCCTCAAAATAGGCGCGGATGAGTTCTACCCCCATCCAACTGGCGCCGCGTAAGTCAGCCCCGCGCAAATCGGCATCATGGAGTTTCACCTGATCTAACTTCACCTGGCGGAAGTTGGCCCCGCGTAAACTCGCTTCACAGAGGTTAGCCCCTTCCAGGTTGACTTCCCGAAAGTCTGACTCGTATAAATCTGCCCCTTTGAGACAGGCTTGGCGCAAATCCACACGATATAAGTCCGTCGATCGCATCTCCACTTGCGTCAAATCGGCACCATAGAGACTCGCCCCCACCAGGGAGGCCCCATTGAGGCGGGCGCCAACGAGATCGGTTTTCGACAAGTCAGCCCCGCGTAAATCTGCATCCGTGAGGGAGGCGCCGCTGAGAATGGCGTCTTTGAGGCAGATCTGATAGAGATCAGCCCGACTTAGGGAAATGCGCCGCAAATCAACGCCACTAAAATCGCGAACGCCAGTGCCATAGCGATTTAATAGTTCAGCCGCGTCCATAAGGTTCCAATAACAACGGTGGTTTGGCGGTTAGCCAGCAGAGATTATCTTATACCGTTTGGGCAGTTGGGGATAGGGTGGCCGCCGGAGTTAGCCGCTGCGATCGCCTCGGTGGCCACCGGGATAAACACGCCCTTTCCAAGCGCCTCCTCGCCCCAAGAGATGTCGCAGGGCAGAATCGAGGGTCATGAGGGTATACAGGGCCGCAATCAGGGGCAGGATCAAGCCCAGAAATGGCGGTTGACGGTAGAGGGACAGGGTGGGAAAAAGGGAAAACGCCATCAAGGACCAGCTGGCCAGGCCCAGCAGGGCGATAAACGATTGCTCGTTGGCTAAGCCCCAAATTAGGGCAATGGGGGGAACCCAATAGGTGAGGCCCATGCCGATGACGGTTAGCAGCAGCAGCAGAGGAGAGTAGTTGAGTTGGGTATAGGCGGTTCGGGCCACCATTCCCCAGATACTCCCAAGTCCGGGATAGGCCCGTAAACTGATGGTTTTGTCGGCTAGACCTAACCAGATACTATGATAGTCGTTGCCATCGGATTGTTTGACGGCTTGGGCTAAGGCACAGTCATCGATGAGCGTGTGTTTGATGTGGGCTAAGCCACCGATGCGATCGAGGGCCTGACGACGAATGAGAATGCAGCCTCCGGCGGCGGCGGCGGTGCGTTTTTGGGGATTATTCACCCAATCGAAGGGATAGAGTTTTTGGAAGAAATAGATAAATGGGGGAATGAGTAGTCGTTCCCAAAGACTCTCGCAGCGCAATTTCACCATCAGGGAGACGAGATCGAGGCCTTCCCGTTCGGCTTTAAAGAGCAGTTGTCGTAGGTTATGGGGATGATGTTGGATATCGGCGTCGGTGAGGAGATAATAGACGGGGCTGTAGCGTTGGGCATAGCGGATGCCTTGGTCCATGGCCCAGAGTTTCCCACTCCAGCCGGGGGGGAGGGGATCGGCGGTGATAATGTCGAGTTGGGGCAGATGCAGTTGTAATTCGTTGGCTAGGGTTTGGACTTCGGCGGCGATCGCCTCGGCAATTTCGGCGGTTCCATCATCACTGCGATCATCGACGAGAATCACCCGAAAGCTGGTGACGGCCTCTTGCAGAAGCAGCGATCGCAGGGTTTTGGGCAGTAACTCGGCTTCGTTGCGGGCCGGGACGATCGCACAGACACTGGGTAAGGGATCGACGTTGGCCGGAACGGGACGTAAGCGAATGTGCGATCGCCAAAACTGACCCCGCAGGGCCAGTAAACCAATCCAAATCGCCAAGGAGAGTAGGGTGAGAATGAGCATGGTGGGGGGGAAGGCAAAAGGCAAGAGGCAAGAGGCAAGAG
>SIHH01000429.1 GCA_004299065.1 Phormidium sp. SL48-SHIP
GTCTCACTCGGGTCAACATCGAGTTGATAGGTTTCCAAGCGGGGGGCGTTGTCGCGGCTTTGACGCAGAATTTGGAAGGTAACGTGCATGGTTAAGGTCAGTTGAGGGGATGATCCTCCACTTATTGTAGGGACTTTGGGAGCCTTAGTCTGGTTGCAAATTCAACAAATCTCCGGGTTGATAACTGCGGCTAACCCGGCCGGCCCCTCGCAGAATGCGTCGATAGTTGCGACTGACTTGGCCGCCCCCTTCCCGGAGACGATCAATCGCAATGCCATTATGACCGAGTTCTCGACCGGAACTATGGATATACTGGTCATCTCCGAGATATAACCCCACATGGGTGGCTTTGAGAGGAGTGCCAAAAAAGACCAAATCTCCCGGCTGCATGACATCGGTGGCAATGGGGAGGGTGAAGGCTTCTTGCTGATAGGCATCTCGGGGAAGCCACACGCCTACGGACGCAAACGCCGCTTGCATCAGCCCCGAACAGTCATAATTGGGGCCAAGGGTTCCCCCCCAGAGGTAATAGTCGGACTCAGCCATCGCCTGATGGGTAAATTCAATGACCTGGGGGATGACATCGCGAATTTCCATTTCTGAGAAACGCACGGGCATATAGGGCGTGGTGGGTTCGAGTTGGGCTACCGCTTCGGAGGTTAGCCAACCGGGATAGTCATCTTCACACAGGCGCACCCGCACCGCCCCCTTGTCGCCCAGGGGCAGTGATACAATTCGCAGATGTCGCCCTGTTGCGGCCTGGGTTGCCAGGCGATCGCATTGGGGGGAATCATAAAGATTGAGCGGGGCTAAACTACGATATTCCCCGGATTCAGGCAACTCGATCGCTCCTGTAGGCATTAGTGAACTCCACCATGACGTTTTTCAGAAAAGACGAACAACTCGAACAAGTCGGCGATCGCATTTTAGAGGCAATTTGGCAGGCCTTTCCCCAACTCCCCAAAAACCAACTCGCCCTCACCTGGATTCCCTATGACCCTCCCATTGCGGTCAACACCGGGGGTGCCCTCAGTTCCGATGAATTTTGGAAGTATCAACCCCGAGGGGTCCACTATCGGGGGGTTGAACGGATTTATCCGGCCAGTGTCGTCAAGTTATTCTACCTGGTGGCCGTTTACGAATGGCTAGAGACCGGCATGATTGAACCCTCGCCGGAACTGGAACGGGCGATTCGCGATAGCATTGTCGACTCCAGCAACGATGCCACCAGCCTTGTGGTCGATGTCCTCACCGGCACCACCAGCGGTCCAGAATTACCCCCTGGCCCCTTTGAAACCTGGAAAATGCAACGCAACATCGTTAACCGCTATTTCCAATCTCTAGGCTGGGAAGAGTTGGCGACGATTAATGTCAATCATAAAACCTGGTGTGATGGGGCCTATGGTCGGGAACGGGCCTTTCTTGGGACGATGATGGACAACCGCAATATGCTCACAACCAATGCCACGGCCCGCTTACTCCATAGTATTGTCGGTGGGGTCGCGGTATCGTCGCAGCAGTCCCAGCACATGATGGCCTTGATGAAACGCAACCTAGACCCGGCGGCCCTGGCGGCTGATCCTGAAAACCAGGTGACGGGCTTTCTCGGCGATGGTTTACCCCGAGAGACCGGGGTCTGGTCGAAGGCAGGGTTAACCAGTCAGGTGCGCCATGATGCGGCGTATATTGAACTTACGGACGCGAATCCCTATCTGCTGGTGGTCTTTACTGAGGGACCCGATCAAAGTCGCAATGAAACCCTGTTACCCTTTATTTCTGGACAGGTGGCCCAGGCCATGCGAGAGTTATCTGGGAGCTAGGGAAAAAGTTTTCTCAAATCTCTTGCAATGACGAACAGATATGTTATGATGCTTATCTGTTACACCTGGAGAGGTGGCTGAGTGGTCGAAAGCGGCAGATTGCTAATCTGTTGTACGGTGAACTCCGTACCGAGGGTTCGAATCCCTCCCTCTCCGTTCTCGTTGGACTGATGTTTCGGTTCTCAAATTCCCCAGATAGACTCTCTCAGGCGTGCCGTTTAGGTGCGCCTTTGTTGTTGGGGGAAGGCAAGAGGCAAGAGGCATAACCCACCCCTAACCCCTCCCAAGAGGGGATGGCAAGAGGCAAGAGGCAAGAGGCAAGCTAGCGCAATCGAGGTTAGGGTGCGTTCCGGCATC
>SIHH01000084.1 GCA_004299065.1 Phormidium sp. SL48-SHIP
GGCAAAAGGCAAGGGGCAAGAGGGGTTGGCCAAAAAAAACGCCGCGTTGGACAATGCCAGACGCGGAACTTAAACTCCAGGATGCAGCCTGCAACCTTAGCTGTCAGACTTAACGGTCTGACTTAACGATCAGACCTAGCTCATCGTTGCACCACTGCGATCATAGGAAATGGAGTTGTTATAGGAGGGTTTACCTTGAAGGTGAGACCAATGTTCCCCAGCTTCTCCGGGAATCCCGGCTTCTTCAGAAACACGGCTCAGTAAAGATTGTTGGCGATTACGGATGGCTTGATGATGACGGCTCATCAGAGCGCGGCTGCGATCGGTTAAAGACATGATTGATATTCCTCTACGGTTATTTTTAAAGAGTGCGGTAAATCGGACGTTTTCCGTCCCGCACTTATTAGTATAGCTATTTTCTGTATCTTTTTTTACAGTTTAACAATTCTTAATGGTGTAAGACCGTAAGGCCTTCGATTTTTGGCCGTTGAGGTAAGGTTCGGGAAACCGTACCTTATTCATCCGGGATGTCAGCTCGAAAAAGCGTAACGTCCCTTCTGACATCTCGGGTTAGCCGCGATTCAAATGTTAAGAATTTATGGAGACGACTGAAAGATATTCCCTCCGGTAGATGGTCTTGAAACGCCGCTGTAATACAGCCTTTTGCGGCTCTGTCTTGGCAAGACATCTAGTGGGGATCACGTTATAATGGTGAAAATCTCAAACAATCAAGAGATTTGGGTGCTTATATCTAGTTAGATCTACCGAAGCAGCCAACACCCAGACACATCTGTGCTGCGATCGCCATCCATCAAGAAATTCGAGAGTGACAATCTCACCCATCATTTAAACCCGTTTTAACCGAACTTTAACATTGACACCCATGAAAATGAGCTTAAATTCCGTATCCGTAACCTCCGAGCCGACGACAATTCGTTGTCCGAACTGTGGTCGTCCCGGAGAGCGCCATCACGTTGATCAAAATCGTTTAGTCCGCACCGAATGTCATCATTGTGACTACCTTATGATTACCTGTCGTGAAACAGGCAATGTCATCGAGGCCTACTCCCCAGGACTCTACGCCCACGCCATGTAAAACCAGCCTGACGCGGCTGTGGTGGTGGGGCAGACCGAACCCCGAATCGGATCAGAAGATCATAAAGATCGCCATCTAATCCTTACCAAGCCGGGTCACTGTAAAGATCGATGGTGATCTTGTCCATCCCTGCCGGAACCGCTGTAATACAAGAACAAATCGCCTCACCATTGAGTTCAACCTCACAGGCGTGACAAGACCCCATCAAACAGCCAGTGGGAATGGTGAGGCCGGCTCGTTTAGCCACATCCAACAGCGGCTCACCGGCTTGGGCGGCGATCGTAATATCATCAGGCAGGAATTGTACTTGCACAGTCATATTTCAAGCAGTTATCTCGCGAATCGAACTCGAACGCCATCAAAGCTGTGAGTCACCGGCCCCCTCTCCAGGGTTTGCAGACGGAGAAAGTTCACAGTGATACAGACAAAGCGGGGCATTGTATATCAAAATGTTAACCAGTATTGTTTAATTCTGCCGTACTGCACTGACAACCTTGGTA
This sequence comes from Phormidium sp. SL48-SHIP, assembly GCA_004299065.1. Lineage (GTDB taxonomy): Bacteria > Cyanobacteriota > Cyanobacteriia > Cyanobacteriales > Geitlerinemataceae > Sodalinema. The sequence continues at coordinate 1,597 of SIHH01000084.1, forward strand.
ATTTCTTCAGACCCTGTGGGCAAAGTCTATCTCGTGGGGGCCGGCCCCGGAGACCCAGGCTTACTCACCCTTAAAGCCAAAACCCTGCTCGAATCCGCTGACGTTGTGGTCTATGATGCCCTCGTCAGCGAGCCGATCCTGGCCATGATTGCCCCCCAAGCCGACCGTATTCATGCCGGAAAGCGTCGGGGTCGTCATTCCCTGCTGCAAGAGCAAACCACCCAACTGCTCATTGATCTGGCCCAAAATCACGCCGTGGTGGTGCGTCTGAAAGGGGGCGATCCCTTTGTTTTTGGCCGGGGGGGAGAGGAGATGGAAGATCTTTTGGCCGCTGGAGTTCCGGTGGAGGTGGTTCCCGGTGTCACCTCGGGGATTGCGGCCCCCGCCTATGCCGGGATTCCCCTCACCCATCGTCAGTACAGTTCCTCGGTTACCTTCGTCACCGGCCATGAGATGGTGGACAAGTACCGGCCCGAGGTCAACTGGGAGGCGATCGCCCAAGGCTCAGAAACCATCGTCATCTATATGGGAGTTCGCAATCTCCCCAATATCATTGAAAGTCTACTCAAAGCTGGACGGGATGCCAATACCCCCATCGCTCTGATTCGTTGGGGAACCCGCCGAGATCAAGAAGAATTACTCGGAACCCTCAACTCCATCATCGAACAGGTTGAGGCGACGGGATTTGAAGCTCCAGCTGTAGCGGTGGTGGGAGCGGTCGTTAATTTGGCCCCGATTCTCTCCCGTGGCTGTCCGCAACCTTTATTTTAGGGACGTTTTAGGGACGTTTTGGGGTAGTTTTCCCCTAAATTGCAACGCGATCGCGATTTTCCCATGGGGGAAGACTGCGATCGCTACCGTTCTCAACGTCGAACCCGGCCCTTAGCCAGCGGGAACCGCCTGAGATTCGGGCCGCCATCGGCTCGAATCCTCAGGCCGAGCCATCGGCTCAAAGCCACGAGTTAACGTCGTAATCTTCGCCTGTTTGGCTTGCAGCACCTGAGTTAAAAACTCCAGAGCCTTTCTAGGGTTTCCTGCACCGCAAAAAAACAGATCGGCCGCAAAATAGCCATGTTCAGGCCAGGTGTGCAGAGCAATATGAGACTCTGCCAAGGTAGCTGTTGCAGTTACCCCGTGGGGACTGAACTGGTGTACACATAAATCAATCAGCGTTGCTCCTCCGACTGAAACCGCATCCATGAGTGCCCCACGAATACACTCCGGGTCATTGAGCAACTCAGCGGGGGATTCCCAGGCATCAACGACCAGATGGGTTCCGATTGCTTTCATTTATCGACAATACTCCGTAAAGACAAACTATCTTATTTCTAACATAAATTCTTAAAATCCGGAGCCTTTTCGAGTGTTTTGACGGGTTTACTGTTGTTTGGCTGGTCTGCGAAGATGCACCTAACCAGCCAATTCTAAACCGCATCGAACCGAGTCTTGACAGCGTTTAGATAGAGTTAGCACTCACTGAAGCGGCGATCGCCAACCCCAACCCATTAAAACTGTGATGGCCACAACATACGAGTATTTACGCAAACCAAACCCAGCCAACTCAGGATTAACAAAACAGACAAATCCATAGAAGAGAGGGAACTTAAAGGTACGCCCCTACTGTCCCCTCTGGGGCAGGGTTCCAGCAGGGCGGGGTGGGGTATTTGTTCCGGTGTTCCCTGCTGCGGTGTTCCGGTGTTCCCGTCTACCCCCCAATTCCCAACCGTAACGCCAAACTCGGAGTCAGAGGCAACAGGATTAATAGCATCATCAACAGAGAGACTAAACTAATAATCGCGCGAGTATCATTGGGTTCGCGGATTTCATTGAGACTCGGACGTTCTAACTCTCGTTGTAACACCAAAATAATGATGGCCCAATACAACGCTAACGGATTCGCAAACGTGGCGATCGCCAACACAATCAACGTCGCGATTGTAGCCCGTCCAGCAATTTTGCGGCCATAAATTGCCTGAATAGCCCGGCCCCCATCCAACTGTCCAGCCGGCATCAAATTAATCGCATTCACAACCAATCCTAACCAGCCCAAAATCACCAACGGATGCACCGTCACCAGAGCTTGATTGAGGCTTTGTGCCAAAAATCCCTTGGCTAACAGGGCCACCAAAACCGAACCTCGGAAAAACTCCGTCGGAAGCTGAAACAAACTTCCCGAATTCGACCACAGCAATCCCACAACCACCATCGCCAACGAGGCCAATCCTCCCGCCAACGGGCCAGCGATCGCCACATCAAACAAAACCGAACGATTGGGAATCAACGACTCAAAGCGAGTAATCGCCCCAAACGAGCCAATTTGCCAAGTCGGTAGAAAGAATGGCGGTGACAGACGCACCCCATAGCGACTAGCCATCAGGCGATGGCCCAACTCATGAATCAGTAAAACCGCCCAAATCCCCAACGCCAAGGGTAAGGTTTCGGGCCAGCGGCCGAAATCGCTAAACAAATCAAACCCCAAAAAGATCCCCGCCGTCTCCAACGACGTCACCACCGTGGCCACCGCCAACCCCAGGGCCAGGAGTTGTTGCCCTTGGCTGAGGGGTTGAGGGTCCCTATCCTGAGGTAAGATGACCACCACCGGTTTACCCTCAGGATCGGGCACTAAAAAGAGGCGGTAGCGATCGCCCAACCGCTCCCGCAAGCGAGACGACAACAGATCATACGAGGGTTCAGGTTCACCGCGCAAATTGCCCTTAAAAATCGCTCCCGACTGATAGGGGATCGTCTCCGTACAAAAAAACGTATCAATCGCGAAAATCTCTTGAATCTTGCGTAAATCCTCATCAGGAATCGCCGGGAACTCCAACGCCGCCTTCGCCAGATCCGGTTTCATCCGGGGTTGTGACGAGGGAGCCTCCCCTTGAGCCGTGTCGCGGCTGGGGGAAGAGGGGGGATCTGACTCCGATGACGGGACTGGCGTGGCCTCAGGCGGTTCTGCATCCGTCGAGGGCGCCTCTTCCCCGTTAGAAAACTCCCCCTTCGCCATCTTGTTTTGCAACAAATTTTGTAATTCCGTGCGTTCCTTAGGGTCTTGGGCCGCCTGTCGCAACTGTCGTCCAAGGGCAATATAGATAATAATCGACAGAACAATCACCAACAGTTCCAGAGCCAGATTAATATAGATCCCGGCTGCCAACAGACCGAAAAAGACTAACCAGGGTGCAGTCACCGACACCGACTGTAACCACGACAGCAGACCGATTTTGCCGTAGGGACGGGCACGGACATAACCCCATACCAAAATTCCAGCAGCAAACAGTACGATTGCAATGGGCGTGATCGTTTCAGTCGCGATGTCCATCCACTTACCTTTAACGTGTCATGTCAGAGCAGGTGCATTAACACCTTACTGTTTTCACTTTAACCCGTTCAGGGCATCGAGTTATCCCCCAATCCCTTAGGATGGCCCTGAGATCGGCGTCAGCTTCGGGAATCTGGCCCCCAATCAGCCCGCCTAAACCGGGGGTTTAAAATAGAACCTGACCCTCTATCGTATCCCGTCCCCCTTATCCATCTCAATGCTCTCTCGTTAACTTCCGATGGCGATCGCCTCCTGCTGTGCCAATGGCCCCCATAAAACGTTCCCCCCTTTCCGTACCCTGGGTGACCTTTGCGACGGGTCTTGTGCTGGGATTGACGGTTATTTTCATCGATCAGGCTGAACGCCGCCGTTTCCAGAACCAGACTCGCCAATCTGTTCTTGAGCAACTCAACACCGTTCGTAGTCTCCTCGAAGGACAACTCACAACCCATCTGCTGGTCGCGCAAAATTGGGGACATCAGGCTTCTGTTCGCCCAACTCTGGCAGCGCCTCAGAGGGTAATTCCTGACTCACGGCTACAACAGGACTATCCGGCCATTCGTAACCTAGTCTGGACTCCCATCTCCACCGAATCCGACTCCCCGCCGGCCATTCCCCGACAGCCACCCCCCGAGGGCGAATCTCCCGGCGAGGTTCAACTGGTGATTCCCCTCGATTTAATCGATCAATCCGCCAACGCCAGCCTCTTGGGGGAGTTAAGCCTAACTCTGGATTTAGAACGGTTGGTTGAGGAGAGTCCCCTAGGGGAACGGGTATCGGGTTTAGATTGGGCCTTGCGTCGCCGCGTCGGAGGAACAACACAGCTCCTTTTAGGGGAACCAGCGGTGTTTAGCAATCGCCCCGTTAGGGCGGATGTCCGCTTTTCTCAGGAAGTCTGGCAAATTGCTGCCAGACCCGCGCCGGGATGGACGGCGCGATCGCCCCTACAGCCCTGGATTCGCATCCTCGGAACCGCCGCAACCCTCGGGGCCATGCTGTTGCTATCGAGTATCCTGCGCCGCCGTCAACGCTACTCTCACCTAACGGAGTCGGTGTTGAGGCAACTGTATCAGCAGGAAACCCAATATCGCTCTATGGCCGATCGCACGCCGGTGTTATTGCTGCAATTGGATCTCGATGGAGTGCCTCGATTTGCCAATCTCTACAGTCAAAATTTTCTCGGCTACGACTTCCCCACCCTCGAAGAAACTCCCCTCGCCCAACGTTTAGGAAGTCCTGAATTACAGGATTTGGTACAAGAAGCCCAACAGACGCAAACGGTGGCGTTATCCCGTACCGTTCCCATTCGCCGACGCAACGGGGAACAGGTTTGGATCAACTGGCATATTTGTTTACTCGCAGACCAGTTGGGAGGCCCTCGGGGGTTACTCTGTATTGGTTATGATGTCAGCGATCGCCAGGGGCTTCAAACCCGCCTGATGACCGCCGAAGCCCACTTACGACGGCTGTTTAGCTTGATCGGCGATCGCCTGGTGTTAGTCGATCGTCAGGGCCAGTACTGTTCAGACTACCAAGGAGAGGTTCAGCGACCCCATCTCGGGGCTGAGTCGTTCTCAAAACTTCGGGGACAGCCGTCGTTTTCGGGAACCTGTCTCAACGACAGTTTTGCCGACGCTGACGTTGAGCAGATTTTGACAGCCGTGAACCGGGCCATGACCTATCCTCAACAGGAGTGCCATCTTTGTCTTGAGTTAAGGCCCGCCGAGAGTCCCCACCCGGAGGTTGACTCCTCCCATTGGCTTTCGTTGTGGGTGTTTCCTTTCTTGGAGGGGGCTGCCCTATTATGGATGCAAGATATCAGCGAACAACAGCATCTCAAAGTCCTTTTGGAACAGACGCAAGGGGATATTGAAGCGCGAGTTCGCGATCGCACGGCCCAAATTTACGACAGCAACAAACGGCTACAACGAGAAGTTGTTGAACGAATGCAGATCGAGGATGCCCTGCGCCGCAGTGAGGAACGGGAACGAGACAAGGCGCGACAACTCGAAGCCACTCTTAAGCAACTCAAACGCACCCAAGCGCAATTGGTGCAAACTGAGAAGATGTCCAGTTTAGGCCAATTGGCGGCGGGGATGGCCCATGAGATTAACAACCCAGTCAATTTTATTTATGGTAATCTCACCCCAGTCCGAGACTATCTTGAGGATCTCTTAGAACTGCTACATCGCTATCAAGCCCATTATCCGCAACCGCCTGAGGCGATCGCCGCCTGGTATGACGAGATTGAGTTACCCTTTCTCCAAGAGGATTTATTCAAAATCCTCAAATCGATGGAAGTCGGGGCGCAGCGGATTCAAACCATTGTTGCTTCTTTGAAAAACTTTGCCCGCCTCGATGAAATGGGTATGAAATCGGTCGATATTCATGAGGGGATTGATAGCACGTTGATGGTTTTAAGAAATCGCCTTATGGGTCATGGGAAACGACCCGATATTACGATTATTAAAACCTATGCTGAGTTGCCTAAAGTCACTTGTTACGCCAGCCAGATTAATCAAGTTCTAATGAACCTGTTTGATAATGCGATCGATGCGATCGAGGAGCGGTTAGAGCAACAGCCTGACCCCTTACCGGAGATTCTCGTCTCTACCCACTGCGTCGAGGATGAGGGCATCAAGGTTATCTTACAAGATAATGGGACTGGCATTCCAGAGGAGGCGCAGAGTCAAATTTTTAATCCCTTTTTTACCACTAAAGTTGTTGGCAAAGGAACGGGTTTAGGCTTGTCTATTGCGTATCAGGTTATCCATGAAACCCACGGTGGAACGATTAGTATTATGTCCCAGCCTGGACAAACTCGATTTGAGATAAAACTGCCATATAACCCCAATTATACCCCTGGATAAAGATGTTCGCCCTTCTCCGGAAAGATGGTGCGTTGCGGCGAGTTTTAGGTGCGTCTGATGGCTCCTGTATAGACTGGAGCCGCAACGCACCCTACCGCTTCGGCCCCCTACCGCTTCAGGAAGGCGGGGCGATCCCATCCTAGATGGCCATCGATAAATTTAAGGGAGTGGGAGTCCAGGGGGTGGGGTTAATCACCTCCGTCTCCAGTTGATGTTCCTTCAAACAGTCTTGGAACTCTTCGGGCGTTCCTGAGGCGCTGAGAATTGACACCAATAGCCCCTCAAAATTGACATCTCCCCCAGCCGCCGTCGGCAAAATATACTTAGGTTTAATCCATTCCACCAATTCTAGGGCGCTCTCTTTACCCTTGATAAACGGACCCACTAGAGGGAGTTCGAGGTTAACCAACGGTGCGATCGCCACGTCAATGGCCGGAACCTCTTTCAACAGAGGACTATGATTCCCGTGAGGCTCATAGTAGAGTGAGATTCCTGCCTGTAAATCGCTGATGACATAGGCATTTTCGACCGTTGTCGGGCCGATGGGGGAACCGGGGAAGGCCTGGATTTGTAGGCGATCGCCCCAAGTGTAAATCTGCCGCTGCGATAACGCCACCACCTCCTCGTATCCCAAATTGCGAGCCACCTTAGCCGCACCCGCCGATCCCACCACTGGTAGGCTTCGCGGCAGCCGTTCTAAGGTTGGTGGGTGAGCATGATCCGGCAATCCCTGGGATAATAGAATTAAATCAATATCACCGGGAATTGGCCGCTCAATGGGACGAGTTCCCTTAAACAACCAGGGACTATTGCCAAACACCAACGGCCCCACCAGCCAAGGATCTAAGAGAATACGACAGCCATCGAAGTCCAGCAGCCAGGAGTTGCTATCTAAATAGGTCAGTTCCATAGGAGTAGGTTAATAGTTTGTAACATACCAGACCATTTTAAAGGATTTTTCCAGACCCTGTCCTCGACGGTGTCCTAGATTTGACGGAGGCGGCCCCCAGAGTTTCCGTACAATTACGGAGTTAAGTCCCAAGCCCTGATGATAAGATAGAAACAGTATAAAATCCGTAAATTTAGATTAAATTCCGAAGTATCAGCGTCAGACCATTACAATTAAGTCCAAGTTTCATCCAAGCTAAATTCTTGGCGAGTGCATCGACAGACTAGGGAAACGCTTGACTTCACCAGTAGGTCACTATGACTATTCAAGAATCCAGGGAATTAAAACAAGAGAGTTTGGAACTGCTACAGCAGTTTCAAACCGAGCCATCTACCCGGCTGCGTAACCAGCTCGTCCAGCTCAACATTGGATTGGTTCGCAAAGAAGTCCATCACTGGCTCAAACAGTGCAACGAAACCTACGACGACCTGTTACAGGTGGGCTGTTTAGGACTCATTCGCGCCATTGAACGGTTCGATCTCAGTCAAGGCCATGCCTTTAGTTCCTTTGCGATCCCTTATATCCGAGGCGAGATTCAGCATTACCTGCGCGATCGCAGTCCCTCAATGCGAGTTCCCCGTCAATGGCTGACGTTGCATCGCCAAGCCAAGAAAGTGATCCGGGAACTCAACAGCGAACTCAAGCGCACTCCCAGTGACGAAGAGATTGCCGAGGCCCTAGGCGTACCCGTCAGCGAATGGCTCGATGTCCAACTGGCCCTGCAAAATCGCTCTCCCCTCAGCCTCGATGCTCCCGTCGCCGAAGAAGACGACCAGGGGACCTCCCTCGGCGCAACCGTCACCGATCGCCAATATCGCAGTTTCCAACTGGCTGAAGAAGACCGGATTCTCCTACAACAAGGACTCGCCAAACTCGAATCAGGAACCTGCAAAGTCCTAGAATTTGTCTTCCTGCAAGACCTCACCCAGAAAGAAACCGCCGATCGCATGGGAATCAGTGCCGTCACCGTCTCCCGACGACTGAAAAAAGGGCTAAGCAGCCTTCAGCGTATCATGCAGGAGAGCGATCGCTAGAAGACTGGTGAGTGGCTAATCTTGGGGCTAATCTTGGGGCTAATCCCAACGATATCCCTGCCCAGAGTGGGTCACCGGGTTAGCAAATTTTGAAAATTCTTTACCATGGATGGAGAGAGTATGTCGAACCGGCATCTCTCTCCATTTTTTCGCTCTCGATTTGTATTAAATTCCCCATCTTCAGCCACGATGACCCTAACCCCGACGCAACCCTCATCTCTCGCCGCCTCTCGCCTACAGCAACAGCGACAATTCTTCGCCAGCGGCCAACCTCAGGACGTTAACTTCCGCCTCGAACAACTCAAACGACTGAAACAGGCCATCCAAGATCGCAGCGAAGCCATCGTTGAGGCCGTCCACGCCGATCTCGGTCGCCCTGAATTTGAGGCCTACTTTGAAATTGCGGCCATCGCCGAAGTGACCCATGCCATCAAACATCTCAAATCCTGGGCCAAACCCCAAACCATCGGCACTGGCCTCGATCAGTTTCCCTCCCGAGGCCGCATCTATCCCGAACCCCTGGGGGTGGTGCTGATTATCTCCCCCTGGAACTACCCCTTCCAACTGAGTATCAGTCCGCTTGTGGGGGCGATCGCCGCCGGAAACTGTGCCATCGTCAAACCCTCAGAACTCTCTCCTCAGACCTCCCGCGTCATCACCGAGCTGATCGAATCAACCTTCGACCCCGCCTATATTAGCTGCCTAGAAGGAGGCGTCGAGACCAGCCAAGACCTCCTGGCCCAAAAATTTGACCATATCTTCTTTACCGGTAGCACTCGCATCGGCAAGATTGTCATGGAAGCCGCCGCCCAACATCTGACCCCCGTTACCCTGGAACTTGGCGGTAAAAGTCCCTGTATCGTCGATGCCGACGTGAACCTTCCCGTCGCCGCCAAACGGCTCACCTGGGGCAAATTCATCAACGCCGGTCAAACCTGTATCGCGCCCGATTACATCTTGGTCGATCGCCGTCGCAAAGACGAACTATTGACATACATCAAAAAATATGTTAACGAGTTCTTCGGAGACCATCCCGCCGAAAGTCCCGATTTCGCGCGACTCGTCACCGAGAGCCACTTTGACCGGGTGGCCGCGTTCCTCGACAATGGCACCGTTGTCGTCGGTGGAACCTGCGATCGCGCCCAACGCTACATCGCCCCCACCCTCCTCGATGACATCACCTGGGACGATCCCATCATGCAAGAGGAGATTTTCGGGCCAATTCTGCCGGTTCTCACCTATGACCGCATCGAAGAGGCCATCGCCGCCATCAACGCGCGTCCCAAACCCCTGGCCCTCTATATCTTCTCCAACCGCAAATCCCTGCAAAACCAGGTCTTGCAACAAACTTCCTCCGGCGGGGCCTGCGTCAACGACACCATCATGCAACTGGCCGTCCCTGAACTCCCCTTTGGTGGCGTGGGGACCAGTGGATTAGGGCAATATCATGGAAAAGCCAGCTTCGATACCTTCTCCCATTACAAAAGTGTGTTACACAAAGGCCTCTGGTTTGACCTCAACTGGCGTTATGCTCCCTATGAGGGCAAACTTGGCCTAATTAAACGTGTCATTGGCGGCTAACTCTGGCAACTAACTCTGGCAACCATGAATACTCCCCAACCTCTCAATTCCCAGCAACTCACCCAGGATGTCAGCCAATGGCTGCGGGAGATTAGTGAATTAAAACAGCACCTGGCCGACGCTCAAACAGCCATCAAAGAAGCTCAAAAACAGGGTGACCACTGGCGATCGCTCTATAACCGAGAAGCCGAACAACGTCGCCAAGACGTACAACGGGGACAAGAGCGCATCGCCGAACTCGAAGCCAGCCTAGACCAAGGGCGATCGCTCCCCCACGAGTCCGAAGCCGACCGTCGCCGTCACTATCAACAGGCTCTCGATGGTCTTGATATGAGCCAACTACAAGAGCAACTCTTAGATCTGTCCCTAGACCGCGATCGCCTACTGCTTCAGATTCAAGAGTTAGAAATGGCCCTCAACGCCGAACAACAGAACCATCAAAAAACCCGGACCGAGTTAACGGGAGCCTTAGCCGATGCGATCGCCCTAATCTCCAAAACCAAAGCCCAAGGTTAACCCTTAATGTGCTGTTCATTGCCCCATCTGGTCGTTGAAAGCCATACTGCCCCTCATTGCCATTACCCTGGGCACCCTCGTGCCGGAACTGGCCTATTTTAGCCCGGCCATTCGCCCCCTGTTGATGCTGCTGTTGTTGGCCACCTTCGTCCACCTCGATCTGCATCAAGTTTGGCATGGCTTGCGTCCCCAAGCCATGCTCATGGCCAGCACGAACATTGTTGTCGCCTTGGCCTGGTATGCGCTGCTGTCTCCCATCGATATCAGCCTCGGCCGCTTGTACTTTATCACCGCGATCGCTCCCACCGCCGCTGCGGCCCCCGCCGTCATCGGTCTGTTGCGCCGCAACACAGAATATGTCACCGTGGCGGTGGTTCTGACCCATCTCTTCGTGGGTTTATCAGTTCCCCTATTCAGTCGTTGGCTCTTTGAAGGCGATCGCAGTGCCAATCCCCTACCCATGTTGCAGTCGATCGCCATTCTCTTCTCGGTTCCCCTGATCCTGGCTCAACTGTGGAACCGACTCCCCGAACCTTGGCGATCGCGCATGAACTGGCGACAGCTTTCCCTCTACATTTGGGCCATCCTGCTCACCCTCGCCAGCGCCACCGCCAATGACTTTATCCGCAACGAAGAGGGCCAATCGACCCTGGCCATTGCCGCGATCGCCGTTCACGCCCTAATTATCTGTGTCGTTAACTTTAGCCTCGGTCGTCTCCTGGGACAATGGCTCTACCAGGGTCGATTAGACCGGGAAGTTAGCCAATCCCTCGGCCATAAAAACACCATGTTCACCGTCTGGTTTATCCTAGCCTTCCTCAAACCGAGCTTTGCCCTCGGACCGATGTTCTACATCGTCTTTCAAAACCTCTACAATGCCTACCAGATTATGGCCGCCGACCCCAAAGCCAGCCCCTGAAGCGTCGCAGAATCCGCTAAAATCAAGGAGTCAGCGCTAAGACGAATCCTTGAGACTCATCCCCTTGAGGCTCATACCATTGCCGGGCATCTACATTCGACGTCGGCCTTCGAGCCAGACAAGACGGCTACCATATCCTTGCTCTGATATGCCATAGGATAGTTTTTCATCGTCCGGGTTGCCATTGTGATCACGATTTTTCTCATTCATCCAACGCAGGCCCAACCAATCCGCCGTTGGACCTTTAAACAAGACTCCGTCATCCGAGTTGGACGCTCCAAAGACAATGATGTTGTGATTCACGGCTCCCTTGTCTCTCGCCATCATCTCGAACTCTGGAACCGTCAGGGAGGGTGGGAGCTGATTAACTTTGGCGCAAACGGCACCTTTGTTGACGGAGAGCCGGTGCGCCAATTGTCTATCACCGATGGTATGGTGATTCGTCTCGGCTCCACCGGCCCCAGACTCCAATTGCACTTAAGTCTCGAAGAGGAGGAGAGCCTCGCCGACGATCGCCTCAACGCAGACTCTCCCCAACCGCACCCCCATTAAGCCTTAATTCATCCCCGATAAAGCACGATTGACCGTCTCAATATGGCTTTGGAAATAGGCTTGACGATTCCCCAGGTCTTGAGCCAGTTCTAAGGCTCGGTTAAAGGAGGTTAGGGCCTGGCGATAGTTGCCCTGTTGCTGCTGAACCTGACCCATCCGGTCATAGGTCATCATCAAGCCATAGCGATTGCGGGCCATCTCATGGGTTTCAATTTGGGCCTGATACACCTGTAGCGCCGCCTCCCAGTCTTGATATCGTTCATAGAGTTGTCCGAGAACCGTGAGGGCTTCCTGAGCGCGGTAGAACTGAAGCGCCTCCCAGGATAAGCGATAGGCTTCCTGATACTGGGCGATCGCCTCATTTGGGCGCTCTAACGCCGCTAAATCTTGCCCAATGGCAATTTTGAGGGCCGTCACCCGCGCCGTGTCATTAAAGCCCGCGTAGTAGGCGATTAACTCCTGTTTGACGGCGATCGCCCCCTCATAATCCGTCAGGCGATCATAGATATAGGCCAACTCCGTCAGATAGCGTACCTCCTCCTCGCGATCGCCTCGGCGGCGGGCCAACTCTCGCAGGGATTCATAGGCCTCGGCCGCCGTCTCATAATCGAGATCTTGCAAAGCCGTTTCGCCCAACCGTTGCCAACTCAGCTCCTGGGTGGCCTCATCTCCCCGCGATCGGGCCACCTCCAACACCGCCTCATACACCTCCAAGGCCACCGAACGAGCGCCCACCGTCTCATAGGTTTGGGCTAAAGCCAGCAACGCCTCTAAATCGGGAGTCTCGACCTCATCAAGGCTCTGAATCTGGATCTCTCGCAGCCGTTCCCGCATCACCTGGAGTTGGTAAAACTGTTGCTGCTCCCAGGCGATCGCCCCCACCCGTTGCAACGCCGCCAACTCAGCCCGAGATCCCAGAAACCGTCGCAGCCGCAACTCCCGATTCCAGACCTCAAAGGCCTCCGTCACATTTCCCTCGGATAACGCCGCCTCAGCCTGGCGAGCTAGGTCATCTAAGGCCACCCCTAACGTCCGCCGTTGGGACTCGGTTAACGCCGCCTCACCCGCCCAGACCGCCTCAGGAATCAGGGGATCGGGGTCTGTCAAGGTTAAGGGATTATCTGGGAGTCCCCGTTGTGATTGGGGTTGTGATTGGGGTTGTGGTTCAGCCTGAGCCACCGCTGGTTTGACCCCCAAACCGGCCAGGCCGACTCCGAGGGTCAGCCAAGCGAGGGCATGGGCTGATACAGTGAACAATTGAAGCGAGACTTGAGAGCCACGGCGAGGCCATTGGCCAGTGGGGAGAAGGTGAGATAAAACCATAGGAAAAACCGAGCTAATTTGTTCAATCAC
>SIHH01000430.1 GCA_004299065.1 Phormidium sp. SL48-SHIP
ACGATAGTATTTGTTTTAGATAGGGAACAGGGAATAGGGAACAGGGAACAGGGAATAGGGAACAGGGAACAGGGAATAGGGAACAGGGAACAGGGAACAGGGAACAGGGAATAGGGAACAGGGAACAGGGAACAGGGAATAGGGAACAGGGAACAGGGAATAGAAATAATCTGGGGTCGTCGGCTAAAACTGTTGTCCTACATAAATTGTGCGAGTTTCACCGTTTCGACGTACCGAAACCCGATCGCCCGTCACCTCGGACAAGGTCCAGCCACTGTCACCAATCGACTGACCGATATCAATCCAGCGGGGGGAGCCATTCACCTCAAACAAGGCAGCGGGCTGTTGGCCTTCACCTCGTTCTAGGGTTCCCACTAAAGCATAAACCCCGGCTGGAGCGGCCGCCGTTTGTTGCTCATCGGCGGGTCGCTCAGAGGGGGTGGGTTGTTTGGCCGCCGGGGTGACGGCGGCGGTGTTGGGTGGGGGACTGGGGGCTTCTTCGGCAATCTCGGGAAGTTGGGGGACTCGCACTGTGGTTTCATCTCCCTCATTGGCATCCCCTTCACTCTCAGCCTCGGCGACGGGGCCTTCCGTTGTGTTCTCAGTGGGAAGACTGGGTAGAGGAACTTGTGTTAAAGATTGACGTTCTAGGGCGTTGGCGATGCGCGTCAGGGATTGAGCGACGGCGTTAGGGGATGTGCCGTCAACGGGGATGTTAAGGGTGCCTGTTTCTGAGGGGGCGGTCGGGACGGATGACTCGGTTAGAGGGGGTAAGGCGGGACGGTTTTCGATGCGATCGAGGGCTTGGCCCATATAGGCGATAAACTCTTCGTCGCTGGCGGTTCCTGCATTCTCCAGAACGGGGGCTGTGGTGCTACGGCTGTCGCTCTGAGCGGGTTGTTCGTCAACGCTCTGACGGAAATAGCCTCGGTTAAACAACCATAAGCCTAAGACGACGGCTAGGGAGACAAAGGCGCCTCCGAGGAGAAGGCGATCGAACCAAACTAAGCTTTTATCTTCAGCCCGTTTTCCCTGGGAGTTGATGGCCACTTCCACTGAGGGAGACTCGACGGCTGGGGGTTGTACCGCCGGGGCGACGAGGGGCTGCACCACAATCGGGGGAACTTGAAGCGGTTTTAGGGCGATGGGTTTATGGTTCGCCGGTTCTTGGGGGAGTTCCTGGGTGCGATCGAGCATCTGATCGACGTCTCGGAATACCTCATTTAAGAGGCGATCGGCGTCGGCTTGACCGTGGGGGTTGATTGGGCGATCGCGTTGGTCGGTTGGCATAGGAGTGGAGCGGTTATCCGACATGGCGGTAGGTTCAAGAGTCGATCAGTTACTTCCCAAAATTATAGAGCATCGTTTCTCTTGGAGAACACCCCAGAGGGGCGATCGCCTGAAATTCCGAGAGACCTCCTAATCCGGTAAACTGGAGGAAGTCTCTCGTTGGGGTCTATGGTTTGGCAACCGGGTCAGAAAATTTTTGGGAACCGCTACACCATTGAAAAGCGGATCAAAGTGGGCGGTTTCGGCATTACCTACCTCGTCAAAGGTCCGAAGGGCAAACCCTGGGTGCTGAAAACCCTCAAGGATGAGGTGATGACCGAGGCGCAGTATAGCCCCTATCGAGATAAGTTTCTGCGGGACTTTGACCGGGAAACCGCCAAAATCGCCATCTGTCGCCATCGCCACATTGTCCAGGTGGAGAATCATTTTAACCATGAGGGGTTGCCCTGTATGGTGATGGAGTATGTTCAGGGGCAGGATTTGGGCGATCGCGTCTTGCGTGGCGGGGCGTTATCCGAGGATGTGGCGTTGCGCTATATCCGAGAAGTGGGGGAAGCGTTGATGGTGATGCACGAGAAGGGATTGCTGCATCGGGATATTAAGCCCCAGAACATTATGGTGCGGTTGCCGGCGGATGAGGCGGTGTTGATTGATTTTGGCATTGCGCGGGAGTTTATCCCCAATTTGACCCAAACCCACACCATCGCTCTTACGCCCTGTTTTGCCCCCATTGAGCAGTACGATGAGCAGGAACATCGGGGAGAATTTACCGATGTCTATGCGTTGGCGGCGACCCTGTACTATGTGTTAACGGGGACCTTGCCACCGATTGCTACGATGCGGCTGAGGCGCGATCGCCTGGCGATTCCTAAG
>SIHH01000085.1:0-8938 GCA_004299065.1 Phormidium sp. SL48-SHIP
GAAATCCAACGGATGGCTTGCAGTGATTTGATGCGATCTAACGTCCAGAGAATACTGCGGATTAGATAGGGATCGCTATTATCCAGCCCATTATCAAGTTGACGGTTACTCACCTCACTGGCTAACTCGTCAATCAAATCAGGCTCCTTTTTAATCTTACCTTTAATCTCCTGCATCCACTCTTTTGGAGAGTGACTTTGATTCAGGGCTTCGTTGAGCAAATCAGCCGCCAATTCTTGCCATTGCATGACCTCTTGACTGCCCGTTTGGCGCAAACTTTGGCAGAGGATATTGAGAAATTCTGGCTTAATGTGGTTGAGATTGTTATAATCTCCCATATAAATAAACCAGGCTCCACCCGTGCTTTGCAGATGATGGCGGATTCTGCCGACAATATGGCTTTTGCCGAGACCTTTTTCAGCGACTAGGCTCACTCCTGCGACGTTCCGTTTGCCTTCGGAAATGTCGGACAGGGCGCGATATACTGTATCAGAGGCTTCGGCATTAATACTGGGAACGTCAATAAATTCACCGTTCCAAACGGCTTGTCGTTTAACGACCAACTCCCGGTTAAAGGGGTTGTCTTGTTGAATGGCGGTGTGGATATCTTGGAGGGGGGAAACTGAATCTGCCATGAGAGATCTAAACGGGTTGAGTCGTACTGCTTCGGGGAGAATTTAGGGGAGAGTGATGGCAATTGATGTAACTTAAAGCCGCTTGGCGTAGCATCTCAGTCCACTGAGTTCGGTGGTGATGGAATCGGCTAAGGTTTCAGGATTGGACTGATCGGCGGGTAAACTGCCTCCTTGAAGCTGCAAGAGATCGTCGGCTTGCATTTCTAGCATCCAGTCGTCAAACTGAGAGCGGCTGACGCGATCGCCCAAACCCCGGCGAATCTGATAAATTGGCACTAAATGCTCTAAATGGTAGTCCTTATTGAGACGATCATAGACCTCTAACGCCGCCGCTTTAAAGGCGTCATAAGAGAGAATTGCTTTTTCAGGAGTTTTGGGAACAGCGGTGGTGGCGGATTGACGATGCCATTGCAAGAGTGCATTGGCTAAGCGACTGCTGACAACGCTGCCCGGGAAACTAAAGTTGGGATTGTTTAAGCCGTCTTGCAGGACGTTTAAACCGCGATCGCCCAAGCGAACTCGAAATGACTGACCCGCTTTTTCCGTTGTAATTGCCTCTAGCTGCGCCAGTTCTTCAAAGACACTGGTGAAATCCCCAGATTTCTCCGCAGAACGCTTGACTTTTTGTAATAACTGTCCCTTGGTCATGCTGTCTTCTCCCGAAGCCCAAAGCATTAATAGCAAGCGGGTTTTAGCATCTGGTTTTTGTAACCCCATCCCTGTTTTTTCCTCAACAAATTGATATAGACGATTCAGCAAAATGCCTTTTAAAAGATTTTACTATAAAACCAAAGAATCGGCTAGGATATTGACTCTATTTAACATAAATTCACCGATCCACATCAGACTGGATAAGCCGTCACATTTGTCAAGCCCAACTTGCAAAAACTTAATTATAATTGAGCTTAAAACAGTCTAATACCATTTTTGGATAGTGTTGGGGCGAAACGGGGTATGAGTTGGGAGAGAATCTCCCAGGTGTTGTCGGTGGTCAGTTGCCTTCTTCTCCCCGTTTTTGGTCTTATGTCGAGTCCCAAATGGGCGGGTTACTGCAAGCCAGGGCGGATCGAGATCCGTTGGCGTTTATCTAAACCCGAAACCAAGATCTCCACGCGAGGATTCCTGCCCCGATAAACCAGTCGCCCCAAACAGACTTGATCGAGGCGGAAGAGTAAACTCGAGCCATCTTCTGCATAAAGACTCAAACCATTACGACGCACAAGTCCACCCTTGCGGGTAATTTTGAGGAACACCGCTTCCTCCGTCTCCCGAGAACATAACGACACCTGCAAGGAGGTCGTGGTTTGGACGGCCTCGACGGACATCCCCGCCAGGACAAACCGTGCGCCGTTCTCTCGACGTTGCAACAGGACTCGTTCGGGTAATCCCTCAATTTGCACCGTTCCCGGTAAGCGGTTGGGTTCGCCGGGTTGGGGTTCCGGGGAAATGCGCGTCGGATCGAATTGCCACTGGCGGGCTTTGCGTTCAATCTCGGCGCGAATGTCTTGCGCCCGTTGGGGATTGGTTCCCTCGGCGAACTGTTCCTGCTTGGCTTTAGTGGCTAACCAGCGTCTCTGGGCGTAACGTCGCCAATGGGGACTGATTTGGCGATTCTCAATGAACTGTTCATAAAAGCTGAGACAGGGAACCCACTCCCCCACTCGTTCAAAACTGGCCCCGACTTCTGCTGGGGTAAGATGGCGTGACCAGGTTTTGTTCTCAATCACCCTTTTGAGGAACTCGACATAACGACGACGTTGGGGGCGGGTGTCGTCGGGGGTGAGGTTGGAGGTAGCCAGTTGACGGACGACTTCCCAGGTGAGGGTATCATGGTCGGGGGCTTGGCGGCGATCGAGACTTTCAATGGCCTCAAGCCAACGACGGGCTTGTAGGAGATAATGCACCAGATCATCAAATCGCTGTTGCTGTTCTAAGGCCCAACGAATCCCCGACAGTTGTTTGAGCCAGTTGGCTTTCCCCGGTTTCCCGGCGTTTTCCCAAATCTCGACAATTTGTTGATGGGCTTCGGCTTGTTGGAGATAGCCGATTCCCTCGGGAAAGCCCACTTGTTGGGCTTTGGCTAAATAATAGTCTCGATGGTTCGTTGCGCCGCAGCTTTCCCAACAATCGACGGCGCGACGGTGGTTTTCTGGGGTTTGGGCGGCGTAAAAACAGAATCCGGCGCTGTGCAACAGATGGGGATATTTGGCTTGGGCTAGGCATTCGAGGGAGTCGCCGTACTGTTGCCATTGGCTGGGGCTGAGGGCTTGTTTTGCCTTGAGAAAGGCCTCAATGCTATCTCGGTAGGCTTCGATGGTGATGCGCCAGGGTTTTTCGGTGTAATGGCGTTGGGCTTGGTTGATGTGGTTGTCTAGCTGCTGGCTGAAGTTTTGCAGTTGACGGAGTGAGGCGGGTTGGGTGACCATAAATTGCGCGATCGCCCCCTCGATCTCAGAACCGCGATGCTGTTGATGCCATTCCCACAGTTGCGGCCAACATAATCCCTGCCAAAAGCACTTGCGGGCTTCTTCGGGCTTGTTTAACTGCAAAAAGCGCTCCCCGGCGGCTCGGAATTGTCGTTCAAATTTCAAGGCCCAGGCCTGACAGATCTCGGCTTTATCATAGGCGTTCAGGGAACGGTAGAAGTCAGCGGCGCGATGGAGAAATTCGGGATTTTCTTGACTTAAGCCGTTTTCCCAAAACTGTTCGGCTTGTTCGAGGCGATTGTCTCGGTTAAAGATGCTGAAACTCTCGCCTCTGGGCAAAGGGCTAATCTGGGCGGCATCTCGGGGTTCGAGTTGGCTGGCTTGGATGGCGCGATCGCATCCATTGTGATCAGCAAATTGCCAGAGGGCTTGTTCTCCGGCGGGAGAGTCTAAAATCACCAGGGCTTCGGTGGGACGACTGGCCGCCACATAGAGTTTATTAAAGAAATACTCCAGTTCCAAGTTGCGTTGATGATCCGGATACAATTGGTCGAGACTTGTCTGCCTGTTTGCCAGTTCTTCACCAAATTTATAGAGGATGACAAAGGGAAACTCCAATCCTTTGGCTTGACTAGCACTGAGGATATTTTTGGGCAGTTTGTCTTGTTGAATATCGGGAAACAGATCCCGCAACAGGTCATCGTGTTGCAGATAGTTTAATTCTCCCCCTTCTTCACAGGGAATGAGAATAATGGGGTCGTTTTGGCAGAGGTCCCGAAATTGAGCGGCTTCTACATTTTGGGAGAGGATAAATTTTTGGGGAGGGATGCCATCTCCGGGTTTCCAAGGAACTTGTAGCGTCAGTTGATGGCTGTTGAAAAATAAGTAGCGCCAGAGGAGAATGAGGTTGGTTAGCCGCACGATCGCCGCTAAGGAGCGATAGTTGGATTTCAGTTCATGGAAAGTCATCTGAATCTTCAGATGGCGATCCGGATCTAAACTAGCAATCACCTGTTCATAAAAGGCCGCCCGCACACTTTTCCAGCGAAATCCGGTCGGATTTAGGGTTTGTAATGGATCCCCCGCAAAGGCAAAGGGTAAACTCTCAACGGGGGGATGGAGTTCGTAATCGGTAAAAATGGACAGTTGCACCAATAGCCGTAGTTCTAATTTGGTGAAATCTTGGGCTTCATCAAAGACAAGAGCGCTATATTTCTCGGTTATATTTCCTTGCTTTAAAACCTCGCGAATTAAATCTTGGTCATCCCAGAAACCATCGGATCTTAAGTGGTTTTTATACCAGGGATAGACGCGATCGCAGACAAATTTAAAGCTATCTTCAGGAACTGTGCGTTCTCTCCGAGGAATATCCGAATAATCCTCAGCCGCCATATCCTCTAAGTTATAGCCCTTAATAAACGCCCGAATAATATGCCAACATTCCGCCGGAGACAGTTTCCCCGGAAACGAGGATTTATAGGCTTGTTCAAATTGATAAAATGAGATGTATTTATCGGAATCAAATTTCTGCAATGTTTCCGAATCTAACCGTTTTAATAAAAACTCTTGAAACGGCGTAAAAAACGTCTGAAAATCAATATCAATCGATTTTTCGGCAAAATGATGATGGTGATTGAGAAGTTTGCGAACTCCCTGGCGGGCGGACTGAAGCAAGCGTTTATTATAGGTAATAAATAGGGGATGAATCCTTAACGAATCCGCCGTCAGATCTGGGTTATGTTCGCGGATATCCATGTATTTTTGGCAGTAATAGGCAAATAAATAGAACAACATCGTCGATTTGCCACTCCCCGCCCGACCATTGATAAAAATCGGCAATTTCCCCGCTTCTAGGATAGTTTCCTCTTCTAACGACAACGCAAAATTGCCTTGAGCTTCTCGCTCAATTTCATACCAAATATCTGGATCAAGAAGTAAATAACGAGGGTAATATCGCAGAGAATATTGAGCAATATCGTTGCGGGATAGAGAATGAGTGAGGCGATTATCTAATCCAGGCCCATATAAGTTCAACGAGACCCCTAACGAATCAATCTCGCGGGAACTCGGCACCTTAGCAAAGGGACAAATCAGCAGAATAGCCAGGGTTCCGGGGCTATCTGCGGCTTCAATCCGGGAGAAAAGAATTGCTTTTTGGCGAGTTGGATGATAGCCTAAAAACACCCCATCATAGGACGTTGCTTGTTCTTGAATCAGTTGACTAGAATGGGCTTCAATAAGAGAGTAAACCAACTCATGATAAGTTTGCCAATGACGGTCAATTTCGACCGTTTTAAATTGTTCGACCCAGATGCGAGTTTCATAAATTGCCCCCCCTTGGCTATCCATGAGTAAACTGGGCTTATGTAGCCATTCCTTTAAGTGTGAGGGCAGATGTTTCGGTTGTTGTTCAGCAGTTAAGGCTTCTTTTTGATATTGAATCTCACGCTCGATATCGAGAATATTGAGTTGAAAGTGAGTCTCGCCGTATTGGTCGGGATTGTCCAGAAAATGATGTTCATAATCCGGTTGACCCCGCTGGAAGATTTTGACAAAGCAAAACACCCGGTCGTTGCCAATTTTTTGGATTTTGCCAATGAGACGTAAATTATGGAAGCGATGCTTAAGATAAGGGTAATTCCAATCAAAATGACTTTGGATTGCGGTGATGCTATGCGTCTGGATTGAGGTTTTAAGGCTGGTTAATTTATCAAGTTTATTGTGAATCTGGGCTTCTTGTCGGCAACTCGGACTAATATAAACAAACATGGCAGCACGATCTCAACAATTTGGCGATTTTAGGAGAGTATTCTGGAGAGAGATGAGGGCGTTGCGTGAGGATTTGCGAGCAACAGACCCCATTCAGAAAACTCCCTAACCCCCTATTATATGAAAAATGAATCGGAGTTTAATCTAAAGAAAATCTTATAGTCCTGAAAGAAAGGGGTGCGATCGCCGGAAGTGGTTTTACCATAGAAGCAGCGATCGCCGAACCTCCCGAGTCCGTGACCGACCTGAACACCCTAAACAACCTTCCTGTATGACACCCAGCGAATCCTTCGAGATGCCCCAACGGGCCTTAGACCGCGACTGTACCACCCTATCGCGCCATGTCCTCGAACAACTACAAAGCTTCTCCCCCGAGGCCCAGGATCTCAGTACCCTGATGAACCGCATCGCCCTAGCCGGGAAACTCACGGCGCGTCGTCTCAGCCAAGCGGGCCTCATGGATGGGGTTCTCGGCTTTGCTGGGGGAGAAAACGTCCAGGGAGAAGACGTCAAAAAAATGGACGTCTACGCCAACGAAGTCTTCATCTCCGTCTTCAAACAAAGTGGCCTCGTCTGTCGCCTAGCCTCCGAGGAGATGGAAAAACCCTACTACATCCCCGAAAACTGCCCCATTGGTCGCTATACCCTCGTCTATGACCCCATTGACGGGTCCTCTAACATTGATGCTAACCTCAACGTCGGGTCCATCTTCGCCATCCGTCAACAAGAAGGCAACGACGAAAGCGGAGAAGCCTTAGACTTACTGCAATCGGGCCATAAACAACTCGCCGCCGGCTATATCCTCTACGGCCCGAGTACCGTCCTGGTTTATTCCATCGGGACTGGCGTTCACTCCTTCACCCTCGATCCCACCCTGGGGGAATTTATCCTCTGGCAAGAGAATATCCAAGTGCCTGAACATGGTTCCGTCTATAGTGTTAACGAAGGCAACTTCTGGCAATGGGACGACTCCATCCGGGATTACATTCGTTACGTCCATCGTCACGAAGGCTACACTGGACGCTATAGCGGCGCCCTCGTGGGAGACTTCCACCGCATCTTGTTGCAAGGCGGCGTCTTCCTCTATCCCGGAACCGTGAAGAAACCCGAAGGGAAATTGCGGCTTCTCTACGAATCAGCACCCCTAGCCTTCCTGATGGAACAGGCCGGCGGACAAGCCAGTACCGGACTGCAAAACATTATGGATGTGGTTCCCGAGAAACTGCACCAGCGAACCCCGTTAGTCATTGGGAGTCCTGAAGATGTGGCGTTGGTGGAGTCGTTTATCCAAGAAGGGACGCGCGGCGATCGCCACTAACCCCCATCCTACACGTCAGGGAACCCTGAATCTTCCCCGATGGCAAGTGTTGACAAGTCCAAGTCCACAATTGTCAACTCAATACTGTCACTCTAATCATCAAAGCTTCTATGGTCGCTATCCAAGACAATCCCCTGCGCGTTGGCCTACAACAAGATCGCATTCCTGAACCGCAAATTCTGGTTATCTTCGGTGCATCAGGGGATTTAACCCAGCGCAAGCTGGTTCCCGCCATCTATCAAATGCACCTAGAACGTCGTCTCCCGCCGGAATTAACCATTGTGGGAGTCTCACGCCGGGACTGGAGTCACGACTATTTCCGAGACCATTGTCGTCAGGGTGTCAATGAATTTGGCGGCGGTTTGCAATCTGATGACATTTGGAACAGTTTTGCCCAAGGTCTTTTCTATTGTCCCGGTAACATCGACAATCCCCAAGATTACCAAGATCTAAAAACCTTCCTCGGCGAACTCGATGAACAACGAGGAACGCGAGGAAATCGAGTCTTCTACCTCTCGGTGGCGCCGCGCTTTTTTGGCGAAGCCATCCAAAAACTCGGGGAAGCCGAAATGCTCGCTGATCCGAGTAAACAACGATTGGTGATCGAGAAACCCTTTGGCCGCGATTTAGCCTCGGCCCAAGTCTTAAATCAGGTGGTACAATCGGTTTGTGACGAAAAACAAGTCTATCGAATCGACCATTATCTCGGCAAAGAAACGGTCCAAAACTTATTAGTTTTCCGCTTTGCGAATGCCATTTTTGAACCGCTTTGGAATCGGCAATTTGTGGATCATGTGCAAATTACCGTGGCTGAACGGGTGGGACTCGAAGGACGGGCCGGCTACTATGAAACGGCTGGGGCCTTACGGGATATGGTGCAGAATCACCTGATGCAGTTGTTTAGCCTGACGGCCATGGAAGCCCCCAATTCCTTAGATGCCGACAGTATTCGCAACGAAAAGGTTAAAGTGGTTCAAGCGACTCGTTTAGCGGATACTGAACATTTGGATAATGCGGCGGTTCGGGGACAATATACCAAAGGTTGGATGGATGGCAAAACGATTCCCGCCTATCGTGATGAAGATGGTGCTGATCCTGAGTCGACGACGCCCACCTATGCGGCGTTGAAGTTGAATATCGACAATTGGCGTTGGAAAGGGGTTCCTTTCTATTTACGAACCGGGAAACGGATGCCGAAAAAAGTCTCAGAAATTGCCATTCAATTTAAGGATGTGCCATTTCTGATGTTCCAATCGGCGGCCAAACAAGCCAATCCTAATGTTTTGGTGATGCGAATCCAGCCCAACGAGGGGATTAGTATGCGCTTTGAGGTGAAAACGCCGGGAACCTCGTTGCGGACGCGATCGGTCAACATGGATTTCCGCTATGATGCGGCGTTTGGGAAAGCCAGTACGGATGCTTACAGCCGTTTACTGATTGATTGTATGCTCGGCGATCAGACGCTGTTTACCCGTGGCGATGAGGTGGAAGCCTCCTGGCGGGTGTTAACCCCCGTCTTGGAAGTTTGGGATGCGCCCGCACCGGCGGATTCGATTCCCCTCTATGAAGCCGGAACCTGGGAACCCGTCGAAGCTGAATTGTTACTGAATCGAGATAATCGTCGCTGGCGGCGTTTATAACCTCGAATTGCTGCGGGTTAACGGATTCAAGGGATTCCGAGGATGGCCATGACAAGTTGGCCGACGAATTGAGTCCGGTTGCGTCACACTGAAGGGGATGTTGGCCCGTTGTTGCGTTGTTGTTGCGTTGTTGTTGCGTTGTTGTTGCGT
>SIHH01000085.1:9038-14647 GCA_004299065.1 Phormidium sp. SL48-SHIP
GTTGTTGCGTTGTTGTTGCGTTGTTGTTGCGTTGTTGTTGCGTCACGGTTGCGTTGTTGTTTTCACGTTTAGGGAGATGATTGATCATGAGTAGTAGCACACCCGTTGTTGCTTTACAGAAACCCAAAGATATTTCCTTGGGGGAGATTGAGGCCGAACTCAGTCAAATTTGGCTGGGACAGAGTAAGGGACAAGGTGCGCCTTTGGCTAGTCGCGCCTCAACCTTCAGTATGGTGGTCTATGAACCCGAGGAGTTTCAACAGTTGTTGGCGGCGTTGGGGTTTTATGACTGTCCGATTGATGGCGTCAATGGGGAGGAAGCCCGTCAAGCCATTGAAGCGGCGCAGAAACGGTATGATCTCAAGGTGACGGGACATATGAATGCTCCGACGCTGCGCAAGTTGCGCGAGGAGTTCGACAAGTTGTCCCCGCAAGACCAGCATTATGACAATTTGGATGCGCGGGGGTTTCAGATTAGTGAGGCGATCGCCGCCGCCAATCCTTGCCGCATTATCACCATTTGTCCGACCTTCGGCATCGAAGACAAGGGCGTAACGGCCCAAGTCTCGGCCTATTGTCCGCTTCAGCGTCAGAGTTCCAAGTTAGTCTGTTGCGAGTACATCACCCTACGGGGAACCAAGGACGCCCTCAACCGGGTGGGGGATTTAGTCACCTCCCTGATGGTTCCCGAGTTACCCCGTTTCGTCTGGTGGAAAGCCACGCCTAACCCGGAACAGGAGTTGTTCGCGTCCTTGGCCACCGCCAGCAACTGTACGGTCGTCGATTCGAGTTATTTCAGTGATCCGCGATCGGAATTGCTAAAAATGCAGGAGTTGGTGCAGCAAGAAATCTATATTGCGGACCTCAACTGGCATCGTCTCTCGGCTTGGCAAGAGTTAACCGCCGCCGCGTTCGATCCCCCGGAACGGCGGATGTCCCTGGGAGAAATCGACAGCATCACCATTGACTACGAGAAAGGCAACGACTCTCAGGCCTTGCTATTCCTGGGTTGGTTTGCCAGTCGCCTCGGTTGGACTCCCACCTCCTATGCGGTGGAGTCGGGGGATTACGATATTACGCATATCAAGTTCGAGGGAGAGTGCGATCGCGAAATCCTGGCCGAGTTAGCCGGGGTTCCGGTGGCGGATATGGGCGAAATTCCCGGAGATTTGGTGGCGCTGCGCCTCAATTCCTCGAATCCCGAGGCCGACTGTTGCACGATTCTCTGTTCGGAAACCACGGGTTGTATGCGCATGGAAGCCGGAGGAAGCGCCCAATCCTGTCGCACGGAACAGGTCACGGCTCTCTCGGACCAGAAAGCTGAGGCCTTAATGGCTCAACAACTGCAACGCTGGGGCCATGATGTGTTGTATGAGGAAAGTCTTGCGGTTACCGCACAACTGTTAGGCTTAGGGTCTTAAATTCGTTGGCATACATGGGGCATTTTGTCAAGTTTGCCGGTTTTTTTGGTAAAGTTGTGTAAAGAACAAACCCCATCGTGAGCGACGGACTGACGAGGGAGGGGGGCAAATTCCCCCCCATCTCTCTCCCAATTCGATTCGAGCAACCTCTCTCTGGCAGCGGTGGTTGTGGATGCTCTCAAGTCTCTCTCTATCTAGGGTTTGGCGGATAAACCCTTGTTCTAAGCGGGCAAAAATCTGGCGTTGGCTCTGGGATTCTCTCTCGTGCAGTCCCTAATTTTGCACACAAGTAGGTCAGTGTGAAAATCTTAGCAAATCCCTGAAACCCTGTCAAATCCGTTCTTTTATTAAAAATAATTCCTAATAAGCTCTTGACTTTGAAGTTTTGTAACAAGCGGCAAATTTTAAAGATTAAAAGTAAATCCAAGCCAAGATTAGTTTTGCTTATTTTTTTCTCAAGCGGCCTCCAGAATGGGAAAATTTGGTCGTTGACCCCATCTAGGGCTAAACTTGGAGACGATTGTAACCCGTACAGATAACCCTTTATCCCGTCTCCAACGTGAGTGTAGCAACCAAACCTCAAGAAACCATCGCCGCCCACGGTGGCACTCTGATTAATCGCCTGGCAACGGCGGAGCAGAAACAGGAATTTCTCGCTCAAGCCGATAACCTGCCTCGGGTGACGATGGACGATCGCACCTTCTCGGACCTCGCCCTAATTGCCATTGGTGGCTTCAGCCCTCTGACTGGCTTTATGGTCGAAGCCGACTATCTGCGTGTTGTCCATGAGATGCGCTTAGCCAACGGTTTACCCTGGTCTGTGCCGATTACTCTCAGTGTCAGCGAAGAGGTGGCCAACGCTTTGAAGGTGGGCGATCGCGTGCGCCTTGATGACAAAAGCGGGCGCTTTGTCGGAGTCTTAGATCTAACCGAGAAATACCACTACGACAAACTGCAAGAAGCCCTCCATGTCTATCGGACCAACGAAGAGAAACATCCCGGAGTCGCCGTTGTCTATGCACAAGGCCCGGTCAATCTAGCCGGTTCCGTATGGATGCTCGAACGAGATCCTCATCCCCTATTCCCCAACTACCAAATCGACCCAGCCGACTCGCGACAAATGTTTATCGAAAAAGGCTGGAAAACCGTCGTTGGCTTCCAAACCCGCAACCCCATCCACCGCGCCCATGAGTACATTCAAAAATGTGCCTTAGAAACCGTCGATGGTCTATTTCTCCATCCCCTCGTCGGCGCAACGAAAAGCGATGACATTCCCGCTGATGTGCGGATGCGTTGCTATGAAATCATGCTCGATAAATACTTTCCCCGCGATCGCGTCATGATGGCCATTAACCCCGCCGCCATGCGCTACGCCGGACCTCGGGAAGCGATTTTCCACGCCCTAGTGCGGAAAAACTATGGCTGCACTCACTTCATTGTTGGACGCGATCACGCTGGGGTTGGAGATTACTATGGAACCTACGACGCGCAAGAGATCTTCGAGGAGTTTGAAGCCGGAGAACTTGGGATTACGCCGATGAAGTTTGAACACGCCTTCTACTGCACTCGGACGGGAACCATGGCCACCTCAAAAACCAGTCCCAGTACCGCCGAAGAGCGAATTCACCTGTCAGGAACCAAAGTCCGCGAGATGTTGCGACGGGGTGAACTTCCTCCCCCAGAATTCTCTCGCCCGGAAGTCGCGGCGGAACTGGCCAAAGCCATGCACGACTAATCGCCTTCATCGTGTCATCGGGGAACCTATTATTAGGGAACAGAATCACAGGCGTCTGTTCCCAATCTCTCAGATAGCAGTTGACCGTGAAAACTGGACGGTTAATCGATTAATCGATATCAAACCTAACCCAAACCAAGATTTTCATGAGGGTGAATCTCGGGTTTCACCTGTCGACTGCTCTCCCGATTAACGATTAATGATTAATGATTAACTCTCCTACGCAACTATTATGAAACGACGGGGTTTTCTACAACAATCGGCCTGGCTGCTTGCCGCAACAACGGCGGGTGGGATGGGGTTGGTCTCCCGAGACCCTCGCCTGAGGGAAGTCCTCGCCGCCCCAACGGTTCGTAAACGAGCTTTATTGATTGGTATTAACCGCTATCCCGAGTCCACCGGCAGTGATTTAAGTGGGGCCGTTACCGATGTACGGTTGCAAGAGCAAGTGCTACAGCATCGCTTCGGGTTTGCCGCCAAGGATATTCTCAGCCTCACCGATGAGCAAGCCAGCCGCAGCCAGACCCTCGAAGCCTTCAACGACCATTTCTCAGAGGTCACAGCCAATGATGTCGTGTGGCTGCATTTTAGTGGCTATGGGTCTCAGGTTCAGCCATCCCCCAACTCCGAAGCCGTCGAACCGAGTTTAGTCATGGCCGATGGTTTAGATTTGCCCTTGACGACTCTGTGGTTGTTGCTGCGATCGCTGCCCACGGACAAAATTATTACAGTTCTCGATACCAGTTACACCTATCCCGGTCATCCCCTGTTGGGCAATCTACGAGTGCGATCGCGCCCCAGTCCCACCGTCGTACAACTCGACGACGCTCAACGACAACGGCAAACCCAATTACAAGAGCAACTCCGTCGCGCCAACAAACCCGGTCTCAAACGAGATGGCCCCGGTTGGGTCCTATCAGCCGCCACTCGGCAACAGGTCGCCACCGAAAGTCAATGGCAAGGATTCAGTTCAGGACTGTTTACCTATGCCTTAAGCCAACAACTCTGGTGGCTGTCTCCCGAAGCCTCCCTCACCAACCTCCTGACTCGCACCGACCAACTCGTAGAAGCCTTTGCCGGAGGCGAACAAACCCCGAATATCTGTCGCGGAGGGATTGACCAATGTGCCATCTCAGGAGAACTGCCCCCGCCCCTCGTGCCTCAACTCGCCGCCTTAGGCGCCGATGGAGTCATTTTAGCCAAAAATCCCGGTAACGACCCCTTCAAGCTCTGGCTAGGGGGCTTACCGGTCACAGTTTTGAACCGATACGGGGTGGGGTCATTGTTCTCCGTCTTGCCCGAACCGGGAACCCCACCTCAAACCGATGTGAAACTGCAACTGCGATCGCGATCGGGCCTAACGGCAACGGCCCAACTCTGGAACGGGCCCGATCGCCAAGCAACGGATGCCGAGTCAATGGTCTCCGGGCGACTGTTGCGAGAATCCGTCCGGATTTTGCCGCGAACCCTCCCCCTAACCGTCGCCCTCGACAGTCGCTTAGAACGCATTGAACGAGTCGACGCCACCAGTGCCTTCTCCGGGATTCGGGATGTCACCTCCGTCAGTGCCGGAGAACAGCCCGCCGATTGCGTTTTCGGCCGAGTGCGTCGAGCCACCATCGCCCAAACCTACTCCAGTGATTTAGTCCAACTTCCCAAAGATCAAGGGACTTACGGCCTGTTTTCCGTCGGACGAGAACTCATCCCCAACAGTATTGGCGAGGAAGACGAGGCCATCAAGAAATCCGTGCAACGCCTGGTTCCCCAACTGCAAGCCTTGCTGGCCGCCAAATGGCTCACCCTTACCTTAAATGAAGGGGCCTCGCGTCTCGGCGTGCGGGGAACCTTAAGTGTCCTCGATCCCGATGAATCCGTCGTCTTGCAACGGCAAACTCGACGGGCACGACGGGCCAAGGGTGTACGTCCGTTAGCCGGGGTAGAAGGAACCCTCGATATTCCCGCTGGCAGTCAAGTGCAATATAACCTGGAAAACTTAGGCGATCGCCCCGTGTACTATCTCATGTTTGGCCTCGATAGTAGTGGCCGGGCCGTGGGATTCTATCCCTATGAAACCGTCGCTGATGGCAATCCCCCCACCTTGCAGCAACCGCCTCTCAATCCCGGTGAGTCGGTCACCCTTCCCTGGACTGAAGCCGAAACTTGGTCCGTGGGACGACCGATTGGTACAGTGTCGATGAAACTCATTTGTTGCGATCGCCCCTTCGGCCAAGCCTTAACCCTCCTAGCCAGTCGGCAAAACTCCCCTCGCAATCCCCGCAGTCTCACCCCCCTGGAGTCTCCGCTACGAGTCGCGAAAGCCATTATGGAAGATTTACACCGCGCCAGTCTGCGCAAAACCGATGCTGATGCCTTCCCCGATGATGTTTATGCCTTGGATATGGAGGTTTGGACGACGTTGAATTTTATTTATCGGGTGGTTTAGGGGGAAGAGG
>SIHH01000431.1 GCA_004299065.1 Phormidium sp. SL48-SHIP
GGGTAGGGTGCGTTCCGGCTTGCAATCCTTGTCAGCATTGAACATTCAATAGGAACCTGCCGGAACGCACCTCCTGGCAATCGGCAACAGGCAAGAGATGGCCTAACTGATCACCCAATTCACCAAAGTCCGGACCGGGAAACCCGTTGCGCCGGTGCTGTTGTAGCCATTATCCTTGTCCGTCCAAACCGGGGCCGCAATATCCAAATGCGCCCAGGGGGTTTTGTCCACAAACTGCTTCAGGAACAAAGCCGCCGTAATCGAACCACCGGCACGGCTTCCCGTGTTTTTCATATCCGCATGAACCGACTTCATGACCTCAAAATAGGGTTCCTCCAGGGGCATCCGCCAGAGCTTCTCACCACTTTGCTGCGAGGCCGTCAAAAACGCCTCAGCCACCGTATCATCAGGACTCCACAGACCGGCGATCGTATCCCCTAACGCCACCACACAGGCCCCCGTGAGAGTAGCTAGATCCACCATCGCATCCACGTCGAGTTTATCAGCATAGACCAACGCATCAGCCAGCGTTAAACGCCCTTCTGCGTCCGTGTTGTTCACTTCGATTGTTTTGCCATTTGAAGCGGTTAAGATGTCTCCTGGGTGCATTGCACGCCCGCTAATCATGTTTTCACAGATTGCCGAGATGAAGTGAACCTCCACATCCGGTTTCAGTTGGGCGATCGCCTTAGCGGCCCCAAACGTGGCCCCGGCCCCACCCATATCAATTTTCATGGTTTCGATACCGCTCCCACTGGGTTTGAGATTGAGTCCACCCGAGTCAAAGGTTAGACCCTTGCCCACAATGGCCAATTTCTTGCGGGGCTTACCTTTGGGCTTATAGACCATATGCACAAACTTCGGTGGGATATCCGACGCTTGGGCCACCGCCAGGAAAGCGCCCATCCCTCGTTTCTGACAGTCCTCTTTTTCCAAAATGGTCAAGTCGAGTCCATACTCGTTGGCGATCGCCTGAGCCGTTTCAGCCAAAGTGAGCGGATTGATGCTATTAGCCGGTGCTGCCACCAACTCCCGCGCCAAAATCACCCCAGAACAAATCTTCAAAGCCATCTCAATGGCCGCATCTTCGCCCTCAAATCCCAGCAAGTTCACGGTTTCGACCTGAGTGGTTTTGTCCTCCTCCGACTTAAACCGCTGATCCTGGTGCAACGCCAACTCAAAGCCTTCGACTAAGGCCTGAGCCGTCGAGGTGCGATCGCCATTCCAGACCGGAGTCGCGATGGCAACCGTTTTACAATTTTGTTGCTTCGCTAGCCGGGCCATGGCCGCACTGGCCCGTCGCCAGTCATCGAGGGAGGTCGAGTCTCCTAACCCTACCAAAATCACCTTACGGATAGCACTTCCGCCACCAACTCGGGTAGCGGCACTGTTGCCTAATTTGCCCTCGAACTGGCTTTCTTCGATCAGTTCGCTGAGGGTTCCCGCCAGTTTTTCATCGAGTTTGGCCCACTCGCCGGATAACGGCAAATCCGTCTCTTGAAGCGCTAGAGCCAGGCCATCCCCCGTCCAGTCTAAGGCCGTCGTTGCGATCGCATTAAATTTCATAAACTCCAATCTCTCTACGTATCAATCTAGGCTATTGACTAGATTACCTGACTCGGCTCATTGGGGACACACGCAAAATCCACAATAGCAGCGGCAGGATAACTCGGATGACTGACCGCGATCGCGATCGAGATAGTCTCGCAGATTCACATACACACTGTCATCAATATCACAGCGACTCGACTGCGCCTCCGCAAAATCCAACTCAAACAGTTGTGACATCATCCCTTCCGTCGTCGGTTCTCGGGACACCGCCAACGGAGGAATCGTCAGCAGAACATTCTGGCGATTACAACCTGAGCGGCGATCGCCCACCAAACAGACCACAAACTGACCCTCAACACGACCTAGAGTTATATAATTCACCTCATCATCCTCATAGGCCTGTTGCAACCGTTGCGAGGCTTGCCAACAGGGATCATCAGCCGCCAACTCCGTCGTCGCCACCAGAGGCCATTGCAATAACGGCAACGCTTCCGTTGGCATTTGTACCAACAAAACAAACCGCTGATTCTCCTGGCGACAGCTAAACTCTAAATCCCGTTGCTCTAAATCCCGTTGCTCTAAATCCCGTTGCTCTAAAT
>SIHH01000086.1 GCA_004299065.1 Phormidium sp. SL48-SHIP
ACGAAGCCCCCGTGCTTCAGCCGGGGGTGCTGACTAAAACACCTTGCTAGGGCATTCGGGTTGTGAACTTACGAACTCGTTGTCGCAGCTTGGATTTTCTCTTGCTGTTCAATCACTAACCGCAGGCTGGGAAACAGAAAATGGTTTTCTTCGACGTATTGTGCGCCAAATAGACCTTTCTCCGCCCAAAAATAGCGGTCAGTCGTATGCTCGTTGCGCTTGACTAAAAGTAGTGCTGGGGGCGCAATCTGCTCAGATTTGATATACTTACGTGCAGCCGTGACGGGTTTATCTTCACCGCTCTCAATACTATACTGAGGCACGTGTTCTAAGATTCTTCGTCCTTCTTGACGGCGACGGCTCTTTCTCTTGCGTCTTCTTGCCAAGGTGTATTACCTCCTCTGTTTGCCGACGGGTTGTAGTGATAGCTACCAAAACCGAGCAAAATATATCAGATCTTGACAAGATTATCAACTCCTTTTGGTGAATTCTATAAGTTATTTTTAAGGGTCTATTCACCGTACAGAAACACCTTCAGGCGTTCCCACCCCTAACCAGGCTGTTACAAAAATTAACAAAGCTCTCAGAAAATGGAGCGATCGGGGCAAGGATGGGAGGGATCACCGGCTGATGATTAGGGACTCAGGGGCAGTCTCAGACCGAGAATTGACGCGAAGCGTAATGTCAACATTAACCATGAGTTCCGAATTGATATTGTTATGCCAAGAGCAAGTGGCACTCCTAGAGAACACCCTAGGAGCATCCCCAGTCGTCGTCTATATCGCCGAAACCTTCCTCGGGGGCAACGACCACAACCTCGTCCCAGCCATTGCCCGGCCCGACCATCGCGTCGCCTGGGACGACATCTGCATCCATGACGATCGCCAGCACGGTGCCGAGATCCAGTTGCGCTCAGCAGAACCCAACCGCCAAAGACGTCCGCGCGATCGCCCCGAAACCGTCATTCTCTCGGCCAGCGGTCAAGCCCATCCCCCCCTCCCTCCGGCTCCCTCCCCCCCTGACGCCAAGCCAAACAGCAACGCCGACTTGCCCTTAGACGACTCTGAGGACAACGAAGACCGCGACGAGACCTATCAACTGGTCATGCCCCTCATGCACGACAACATCGCCGTGGGGCTATTAGTGACCGCCCGGGCCAACCCACCCTGGAGCGACAGCGATCGCCATTTCGTCGAACAAATCGCCCATACCATCGCCCTGGCCTGTCTCATGGAACAACGCCAGCACTGGACCAATCGCCGCCACCGCCAGCAACACCACCGACAACGCCAACAGCATGACCTCCTCCATAACTGGCTGCATCAGTTCCGCAATCCCCTCACCGCCCTACAAATCTTCGGCAAACTTCTCATCAAACAACTTCCCAGCGACGACCCTCGCCGCTCCCATGCCGATAACATCCTACGAGAAAGTCACCGCCTGCAAGACTTATTCCAAGACTTCCGAGGGGCGATCGACACCGATCCCTTCGTCTTACCCCAATCCACTGACATCGACGACATCTCCTCCGAAGCACCCACTGAGCCGCCGCCGAGCCAACCCTTCCCCTTACTCCCAGGGAGTCACGACCCCACCCGCCCCCTCGACCTCGCCGACGTTCTCGACCCCCTCTTGCAGTCAGCCGCCGCCATCGCCGACGATCGCCAACTCCAACTCAACTGGACCCTCGCCGACCCCCTCCCGCCCGTCCTCGGCCATCGTCGCGCTGTCACCGAAGCCGCCGGCAACCTCATCGATAACGCCCTCAAATACACCCCCACAGGCGGTCAAATCCGCATCGACGTTCGCCCCAGCCACCAAGATGGACTCGGAGCAGGCGTTGCCATGACCATTAGCGACACCGGAGTCGGGATTCCACCCGAAGACCAAGCCAACCTCTTTCAGCGCCGTTTCCGGGGCATCCAGGCTCAAGGAGAGATTCCCGGAACCGGCCTCGGACTCGCCATCGCCCGAGACCTCGTACGCCAGATGCAAGGAGATATCTGGGTCATCAGTCCAGCCAACCATCCTGACGACGACTTCCCCGGCGATCGCGGCACCACCTTAGTCCTCTGGCTACCTCAAGCCTCCGCCTCCATCTCCACCGACGCCGCCCCCAACTCCTAAGCGTTGGCTTCCCGAATCCGAGAACTGAGAAAGCGGTTCATCCAATGTTCTAAATAAGCTCGGTTCTCCGCCTGCTGCTGCGGCTCCTGAGTCGTCAGCGGATGAGGGGCCAACCCTTGAATCGCCGCCGTGGTGACACAAAACATCGACTTCTGGAACGTGCCACAGATCTGCACCCGGATATCATCCTCGCCACGAGTCCCACGCCGATAAACCTCATGGAGATACTCCGGTAGAAAATGGCGCATATCCTGCATTAACTGGGTTGGGGGAATCCCCGCCCCACCGATGGGCAACGGATCAGCATAGAGGGCACCATAGGTAAAATCACCCTGTTCCTCAGGAATCTGGAAGGCTTGAGCGTTATAGGAGACCGTTCCGGGAAAGGGCGCTCCTCGGAAGAAAATCGCCTCGACATAGGGAACCGCCGTGTCCGTCAGGAAGGTTAGCCCCAGGGACTCGGGCATGATGTCATAGGATTGCCCCTTAATCTCAACACTGTAGGTAATCGGCTGATTGGCCGCTGCCACGAGGCCATCGAGGATATGTTTGACCACATCGGGAATTGAGTGAATCTCTTGGGCATCATAGCGATCGCTCAACGCCAAGAACATATCACTCATCACCCGCCAGAATTGTCCCAAGACACTGTAGTAGCAAAACATCCGCACCTGTTCGGGGAGAAAATCGGGGAAGAGGCGATGCAGCAGCGACAAGAGGGGATTTCCTCGTAGCTTGGCTTGAATCGCCCGTTCGGCGGCTTGGCTAAACTCGTCACGATTAACATAGTTGTCCACCCCATTGCCGCCGTGCCAGAGCATTCCTCGCATACAGTATTCGGCATACTCATAATTGATGCGATCGTGCCACCAGAAGCGCAGCAGTTTCGAGAGCGTCACCTCGCCGTTGAAATACTTAAAGAAGGGAAACAGCACTAAAAACTGCTCCTGGGCGATATAAATCAGGTTATTGGAGTAGGCATCGAGAACCACCCCATAGCTTTTGAGAATGCCGACCACTTCTAAGACATTCTCTGGGGTGTCGTTCAATAAGGCCTGTCCTTGTTCCAGGCGGTGAATATAGTCCGCCAGGGGGTGTTTTGAGGGGGCGAGAGGGGTAGTAACCATGAGATCAGCGGTTGACGGTTGGTTAACAGTAGGCGATGGATAGAGGCGATGGATGGCCCGGAAATCCTCATTCTTTAGGGAGTGGGTTCCGAAACTTGGCTAGAAATGAGTTCAGGTGTGGATACGTCCGCCGAGGAGAGTTGCGCCAGGGCAACTGGGGGAACCAGTCGCGCCGCATCGGCATCACTCCAACGGACGAGCCAATTGGGTTGCAGGCCAAACACCACCAACAAGAGGGTTAGAACTAACGCCGGGACGCGATCGCGCCATTGCACGGGGGGCAAGTTGGTGACGATGTCCGAGAGGCGGCCAAAGAAAACGCGATTCACCATCAGTAGGAAATAGACTGCCGTTAAGCCGGTTCCCACTAAGCACAAGAGGGTGGCCAGCGGAAACACCGGAAAACTACCTCGGAACACCAGAAACTCCGAGACAAAGCCCACCAGTCCGGGGATGCCGGCACTGGCCATCACGCCGACAATCATCAAACTGCCGATAATGGGCAAACCCCGTTCTGGGTTGAGTAAGCCACAGAGTTGGTCGATATCCCGAGTGCCGGTTTTCTTGCCCACAACCCCCACCAGGAGGAACAACATGGCCGAGATGAGGCCGTGACTGACCGATTGGGCGATCGCCGCCAATAAACTCAGGTGCGTTCCCGCCGCCGCTGCCAGCAGAATATAGCCCATATGGGCGATGGAGGAGTAGGCCACCATTTTTTTCATATCTTGCTGGGAAATGGCGGTAAACGCCCCATAGAGGACGCTAATGACCGCAAAAATCACGAGGACGGGGGCGGCGACAGACCAAGCTTCGGGCAACATCCCCACACAGAAGCGTAAGAGGCCATAGGTTCCCAGTTTTAAGAGAACGCCGGCTAAAAGCACTGAGACGGAGGTTGAAGCCTCGACGTGGGCATCGGGAAGCCAGGTATGGAAGGGAAAAATGGGAATTTTGATGGCAAAGCCGATCAGTAGGCCCGTTAGGATCAGTAACTGGGTGCCGATGGGTAAGGCTCCGGCTGGGAGAACGCTGTAGTCAAAGCTTGAGGCGCCGGTGAGCCAGACGAGTCCGAGGAAGGCGGCTAGGATGAAAATGCCTGAGGTGGCGGTGTAGAGGAGAAATTTGGTGGCGGCATAGTTGCGGCGATCGCCACCCCAAATGGCAATGAGGAGATAAAGGGGGATCAGTTCGAGTTCGTAGAAGATGAAGAACAGCAGCAAGTCTAGGGAGAGGAAGGCCCCGGTGACGCTGAGGTTGAGAATTAAAATCAGACTGTAGTAGAGGCGCGGCCGTTCGAGTTTGTCGGGGCTACTGAGGATGGCGATCGCCGTCAGTAGTTGGTTGAGAAGCACCAGGGGCAAGGAAATCCCATCGAGTCCCAGATGGTAGCTCAATCCGAGCCAATCGACCCAGGCCACCTGCTCGGTCAATTGCAATCCTCCCAGGCTAGAATCGAAGTCAGCCAAGAGACTCAGGGTGAGGCCAAAGACGAGGGTCAGCACCACAAAGCTGATGCTACGAAAGCGCGAGGAGGGCAAGGATTCGGGCAGCAGACAAATGACAATGGCTGTGATTAGGGGAATTAGAAGTAAGGCACTCAGCATTCGTAGTTTTTAGAGCGTAGTTCTTCGGGTTAGAGGTTCGACAGACAATTAATAACCCAGTTCAATCAGGCTGATGGGGCGCAAGGGAGGGAGCGGTCAGGGATGACTAGGGACCCCACAAGGCTAAGAAAACGAGGATGCCGGTGGCGGCCAAGATGGTCAAGACGTAGGATTGGGATTGCCCGGAAATGCTGTATTTCAGGGCTTGACCACTGAAAATCGCCACCCAGCCGACAAGGTTGACGGCGCCATCGACGATGTAGCGATCGAAGCTTGAGGCGAAACGAGAGAAACTCGACACAAAGGCGACTACGGTCACTCGGTAGAGTCGCTCGATGTAGAAGTCGTAGGCGAGCAGATCCTGCCAGAAGCGTACTGATAGCTCCTGCGATCGCGCGTTGGTGCGATCGAGAGGGATGAGACTGCCGAGGATCACTCCTAAGACGCCACTGGCAATTAAGAGGGGACTGCCAAACTGGATCAGGGGATTGTGGGAGAAGGCCCAGGGACCATCCCAGGTCAGGAGTAATTGCCAATGTTGCAGCATTAGGGGCACCAATAGAGTCACCACCGTTAGGGACACCATGGGAACGGCCATGGTCCAGGGGGCTTCGGGAGTGCGGCGAGTTTTGGCTTGATGTTCTCCCAAAAAGACCGAGCGGAAGACTCGGGTGAGGCTCACGGCCATGAGACTGTTCACCAGCAGCAGGATTAAGACTAAGCCGGGGGGGACTTCTTGAAAGCCGTTGACCCAACGCCGAAAGGTCCAAAAGCTCCCCAGGGGCAGAATGGACACGAGACCGGCGGACCCCACTAAAAAGGCGGTGCTGGTGGCTGGCATTCGGGACCAGAGACCGCCCATTTCGGTAATGTTCTGACTGTTGGTAGCTAGGATAATCGAGCCGATGCTGGAAAAGATGAGGGCTTTGGCGATCGCATGAGTCAGCAGCAGTAGTAGAGCAATATCCACTTGTCCGAGTCCCACGGCGATGAAGACTAGCCCCATGT
The DNA here is from genome assembly GCA_004299065.1 of Phormidium sp. SL48-SHIP. Lineage (GTDB taxonomy): Bacteria > Cyanobacteriota > Cyanobacteriia > Cyanobacteriales > Geitlerinemataceae > Sodalinema. Next base: position 5,870 of record SIHH01000086.1, read on the forward strand.
AGGCACTGGTGGAATGGGATAAGGCTCGTTTAAGGTCAATTTGCGCCAGACACATCAGGGAACTGCCGATGGCGGTGAGGGTGCCGATGATAATCAGGGCATCGTAGACCACTGGGGAGAGGGTAAAGACCGGTTGCAGGCGAATCAGAACATAGGCTCCCGCTGACACCACCACCGAGTTACGCATAATGGAGGCTGGGCTGGGACCTTCCATGGCTTCGTCGAGCCAGAGATTGAGGGGAAATTGGGCACATTTGCCCAGAGGACCGGCAATGAGTCCGAGACCGAGCCAGGTAGCGGTCCAGAAGGGGAGGGGATTGGTTTCGGCCCAGGTTTCGAGTTCGCTGAAGGTTAAGCCGGTTCCGTAGCTCGATAGGGCCACTAAGCCCATTAGGAGCAGGATATCGCCGACTCGTTTAGTGAGGAAGGCGTCACGGGCGGCGGTGACCACGAGGGGCTGGGCATACCAAAAGCCCACCAGCAGGTAGGTGGACAGGGTCAGCATTTCTAGGAGTCCGTAACTCAGCAGCAGGGAGTCACTCAGGGCGATGCCACTGAGGGCGGCTTCAAAGAAGCCCATGAGTCCGAAGAAGCGGGCTAGGGACCAGTCTTTTTCCATGTAGCCCAGGGCGTAGAGTTGGGATAGGAGTCCGATACCGGTGACCAGTTCCATGGCTCCCAGACTCAGGGGGGAAATTTCAATGGCGAGGGAAAGGTCTAGGTTGGCGGCGTTGAGCCAGGAGAAGACAATTTGTTGGGGAGGTTGTCCCCAGCTTCTGAAGTAGGCCACGGAGCCGTGGATGAACGCAACCAAGGTCATTAGTAGGTTGAGGTAGGCGGCCGGACGGGGTCCGGTTCGTCGCACCCAGCCAACGGACCAGGGTAGGGTTAGGATGGCACCTATAAGTCCGTACAACGGTACGAACCAGCAGGTCTGTAGGAGAAAACCACTCATCTTATCGGGAGTTTGAGTACGTCTGACAACAGTTTTATGGGTTGGCCGAGTGCCTAGAGACACCCCCCAGCTCAGGGGGGACGAAGACCGGGTGGGGTCTCGTTTCCCTTGGCCTCGGTGTAATGGAGAATTTTAAGCGATACAGCAATTATAGGGTAGTGAGTCCGCGATCCCCTCATCGGAGATGGTTCGGGACCCGGGGACCGGGGCGGATCTTGCGAGTTAACTTTTATTAAACTATCCGATTTGAAAATATCATCTTGCTTTATATTGTCAAAGGAGCCAAAGTTTCCTACTCTTTGTATTGGGATTGAATAAATTAGCCTTCCCCGTCCAAATTTTGCGCTCACTGAAATTTCTGGTCAGCCCAGGGGTCAGCCCTGTAGGCAGAGGAGCCAACAGTCATGTCGGAAGACATGAGCCTGCGCGGTTTGATCTGGAACTATCCTGGCAGCCAGAAGCTTTGTCGAGCCAAGTTTTGGCACGTCCATTGGGGGTCGCTCACGGCGATCGCCAGATTCATTAGAGTTCAAACGCATTGCGCGTCATTTTTTCAAGGAGCGATACTCGTCATGTCAATTGCGGTAGGAATGGTTGAAACGCTGGGGTTTCCGGCAGTGGTCGAAGCGGCTGACTCGATGGTGAAAGCCGCTCGGGTTACCCTCGTCGGTTACGAAAAAATTGGTTCAGGTCGCGTCACGGTGATCGTCCGGGGCGATGTTTCGGAAGTGCAAGCGTCAGTCTCAGCGGGGATTGATGCGGCCAACCGAGTCAATGGTGGACAGGTGCTATCGACGCACATCATTGCCCGTCCTCACGAGAACTTGGAGTACGTTCTACCAATTCGCTACACCGAAGAAGTCGATCAGTTCCGGACTTACTAAGCGAAACGCCTAATTTAGACGTTGGTCGGCGATCAAACGCGATCGCCTTGAGGACATTAACCCCATTGGGGAGTCCCTCGGGCCAAGGTCTCAATCCGGATAATGATTTATTGCAGGAGTTAACAAAACAATGTCAATTGCCGTAGGAATGATTGAAACCCTCGGGTTTCCGGCAGTGGTCGAAGCCGCTGACGCCATGGTAAAAGCCGCTCGGGTGACCCTGGTGGGGTATGAAAAAATTGGTTCAGGTCGGGTGACGGTCATCGTCCGTGGCGATGTCTCGGAGGTACAAGCCTCCATCTCGGCGGGAACCGATAATGTCAAACGGGTTAATGGGGGAGAAGTCTTATCGACTCATATTATTGCTCGTCCTCACGAGAACCTGGAGTATGTTCTCCCGATTCGCTATACCGAAGCGGTGGAGCAATTCCGCGAGAGCATCGGCTCACCTCGCTCCATTAGCCGCTAAGCCTAAGAGATAATGCAAATTGCCAGAGTCTGCGGAACCGTCGTCAGCAACCAAAAACTAGAGACCATGAGGGGCCTTAAACTGCTCGTGTTGCAACTCGTTGATGCTGAGGGAGAATTGCTCCCTGAGTATGAAGTGGCAGCGGATCTCGTGGGTGCTGGAACCGGGGAGTGGGTTCTGTTCAGTCGCGGCAGTGCCGCTCGGGTGGAACCGGGCCGCGAAGGTTGTCCGATTGATGCACTAACCGTAGGCATTATCGATACGGTGAGCTTGGAAAACCGACAGGTTTATAACAAAAAAGATCGTTACTAATTGTGAACCGGTCGCAGCCTAAGAACTAAAGTTTTTAGCCATTTTTCACCCAATGCTGTTTAGGCTGAGCCTGAGCGGTTTTGGGATCATTGAGTTGATTGAGGAACAAAATTCGTTATGGTTGTCCGCAAGCGCGCGGCTCCATCCCCCCAGCGGGAGCTTGCCGAACCTAAGATCCACAGCACAGCCTATGTGCATTCGTTTGCCAATATCATCGGCGATGTCACCGTCGGCGAAGGGGCAACGATCGCACCGGGGACATCGGTTCGCGCCGATGCGGAGTCGCCGTTTTACATCGGCGATCACGCGAATATCCAAAATGGAGTCATCATTCAAGGACTGAACGGTGCAACGGTTGTCGGCGATCGCCAGCGTGAATACGCGGTCTGGATCGGTCGCAATAGTTGTGTTGCTCATTTAGCCTTGGTTCATGGTCCGGCATATATCGGAGACGACTGCTTCATTGGCTTTCGCTCGACGGTGTTCAATGCACGGGTGGGTCAAGGTTCGGTGGTGATGATGCACACCTTGATCCAGGACGTTGAGATTCCTCCTGGAAAATATGTGCCATCCGGCTCTGTCATTACCACCCAAGCCGAGGCGGATCGGCTGCCCGATGTACGACCCGTAGATCGGGACTTCGCACAGTATTTGCTCGACGCTAATGTCACGTTGCAGCGGGGAGTCTCCTCATCCTTACATCAACGGGGTGAGTCTTCTGCGCGACGGCAAGCTGTTGCAGCAAATCGTAACGGTGACGGCAAGGACATCGCTGTATCTGAGGATACGTCAGTAGGGAGTATGAGTTTAAATAATGAAGTGAATGGGCAAGTCAAACGCTTGCTCCAACAGGGCTATAAAATCGGCATCGAACACGCCAACGCCCGCCGATTCAAAACCAAGTCGTGGCTAACCGCCGGGACGCTATCCAATACCCGCGCCGATCGCGCGCTCTCGGAACTCGAAACGGTGTTAAGAGAGCATTCTGGGGAATATGTGCGCCTGATCGCCATTGACCCGGATGCCAAACGGCGTGTCAGCGAAATGATTATTCAGCGTCCCGGAGAAACCCCAACCGCTGGTGGGGGTCAATCGTCCGGGACCTCGTCGTATCGGGCCAGTCGCGGCAATGGCGCTCGGCCGGCCGCGTCGAGCAATGGGGCGAGTCTTGATGCGAGTGCAGCCGATCAGGTGCGCTCTCTGTTGCAGTCAGGCTATCAGATTGGAGTGGAACGGGCCTCGGCTCGTCGCTTCAAAACCCAGTCTTGGTTGACGGTGGGGACTCTGTCGGGATCTCCCCAAACGGCCATCTCCGAACTCAATGAAATTCTCGCGGAGGCCGCCGGGGACTATGTTCAGTTGATCGGCATTGACCCCAACGAAAAACGCCGCGTCGTCGAGGCGATCGTGCAACGTCCCAATGGGGTGACACCGCCGAGTAAAGGAGCTGTTGAGAAAGTGGCCGCCGTGACCGGAAATGGCCCCGTGGCTCGGGGGTCATCGGGCCAGGGTGTGCTGACTGGGGAAACGGTGGAATTGGTGCGATCGCTGCTGTCTCAGGGCTGTCGCATTGGCACGGAACACGCCACCCCACGCCGCTTTAAAACCCAATCCTGGAAAACCTGCGCTCCCATTGAGTCAAAACAACTCAATCAGGTGCTAAACCAACTCGAAGCCTGTGTGGCCGATCACGCTGGGGAATATGTGCAGTTGATTGGCATTGACCCCAACGAGAAACGCCGCGTCAGTGAGACGATTATTCAGCGTCCGGGATCTCAAAACAATGGCCAAGCTGCCGCCAGCCGCAATGGTCGTAAAGGTTTTGGTGCTAGCGCCAGTCAGTATCAGGCCCAGAAAAACGGTGGGAATCGTGGGCTGACGAGCAGTCAACTGGAGCAGGATACTCTCGATCAGGTGCGATCGCTCTTGGCTCAGGGCTACCGTATTGGTACGGAACACGCGACGCCACGACGGTTTAAAACCCAATCCTGGAAAAGCTGTTCCCCCATCGACAGCGCTCAGTTAACGGATGTGGTTCCCGCCCTCGAAGCCTGTATGCAGGATCATCGCGGTGAGTATGTGCGTTTAATTGGCATTGATCCCAACGCGAAACGCCGCGTTCTGGAGACTGTCATTCAGCGCCCTTAGGGAATCTGTCTGGTGATTTGGCGGAGAAATGGTAGTGCGATCGCAGTTCTGGTTCAACTAGACTCCTCAGTACTGCTGTTTCTTCTGCTGATCGTCCTTAGCTGATTCCCGACGTTTGATAACCCGTGAGAACCTAATGCAACCGCTACCGATATCCCCCCTAGAGCGTGAGGATGTCTTCGTCAGTGGAGATGTAACGATTCATGCCAATGCGGCGATCGCTCCAGGAGTTGTGCTACAAGCGGGACAAAATGAGCGTATCGTCATTGCCGATGGGGTCTGTCTGGGGTTGGGAGTTGTTCTCCATGCTCGCCGAGGTGATATTTGCATCAAAGCCGGAGCCAATTTGGGCGCCGGAGTCTTGATTATTGGAACTTGCACCGTTGGCCCCTATGCCAGCATTGGAGCCGCCTCGACGATTATTGATACTGATGTTGCCGCTGATCAGGTGCTGGCGGCGGGGACGGTTCTAGGCGATCGCTCTCGCCCCGAGGCCATCTCGGATCCGGCGCGATCGCCTGGCCGAGATGGCGATCGTGAACTGCCGTCTCCCTGGGAGAGCCAGTCTTCTGAAGCATCCATCGTAACCGAAGACTCCAGCCAGGACTCGAGTGAAGACCCCAGCGAAAATTCCCCAGACTCCCCCGAGGAACCAACCGATTTACCAAAATCATCTTCCCCATCCCCTAAAAGGGAGCCAGATCCTCCCCCATCTGAGTCTCCGTCCAACACTTCGGCCCCAGAAGCAACGACAAAGGGTCAATCCAATCCTGCTGTTGTCAAGCGACTGATTTATGGCCAAGTTCATCTGAATCAGATGTTAACAACTCTGTTTCCTCATGCTCAGCATTTAAAATCTCGTTCTAGCTCCGATCCATCGGCTCCCTCAGACCAATCTTAGGGAGTGAAATTGAGAAATTTGACGATGATTTGGTCCTAAAATCCCCCTAAGCTTGAGCGCTCACTCACCGGCGTCGGTCATCCCCAAGCCGGTTAAATGCCCTTTGAGACCTCTTGTCTTGACGAAGACAAGGGGGGCGTTTGGCTTTTTTTTTCTTTAAAATCTGTCAGATTTCTTTACATCGAGACAGGCATTAGTCAAACTAATCAGCATCCCCAAAAATTGCTATGGGGTTGAGGAAAAAAATGAGGCAACTCGAAAAGAAAAAGGATCCGATCCGTGATAGGATCCTTTTTGGTAAGGAAACATTCAATCCGAACTGTTGGCTTCACGAACTTCCCAAGTAAAAAGCGCACATTAACGCGAGAAAAACATTCGACTGCGTTTCCGAAACGAAGCGTCGGCCGAGTTAAGCCTTTCGCCGACGTTGTCGGTTGTCTGGGTACAGGTTCCTAACCCCAGCACTGACCCGCGCGGGAAGTCACCTCAACCGATCTCACCACCACTGATGCTCATTGAACTCCCGTATCGGGTCATATGAGTGTTGGACATCTAGACTTCAGATCACGACCCAACCGTCGTAGAAGTCTTGATTAGGAAGCGTGTAGACAGTTGTTCATTATACGAAACCCTGATACCCAAGGAGAAAGCGAGGAATATGGCACAAGCGAAAGCTGGATATAAAGCAGGCGTTCAGGACTACCGCCTGACTTACTACACCCCTGATTACACCCCCAAAGACACCGACCTGTTGGCATGTTTCCGCATGAGTCCCCAACCCGGTGTTCCGGCAGAAGAAGCCGCTGCCGCTGTTGCTGCTGAATCATCCACCGGAACCTGGACCACGGTGTGGACCGACGGACTCACTGACCTCGATCGCTACAAAGGTCGTTGCTACGATATCGAATCCGTCCCCGGCGAAGACAACCAGTACTTCTGCTTCGTCGCCTATCCGATGGATCTATTTGAAGAAGGCTCTGTCACCAACATCCTCACCTCCATCGTCGGAAACGTATTTGGGTTCAAGGCTCTCAAAGCCCTGCGCTTAGAAGATATCCGCTTCCCCGTCGCCCTGGTTAAAACCTTCCAAGGTCCTCCCCACGGCATTACCGTTGAGCGGGACAAATTGAACAAATACGGTCGTCCTCTACTCGGTTGCACCATTAAACCGAAATTGGGTCTGTCCGCTAAAAACTACGGTCGCGCCGTCTATGAATGTCTGCGCGGTGGTTTAGACTTCACCAAAGACGACGAAAACATCAACTCTCAGCCCTTCATGCGCTGGCGCGATCGCTTCTTGTTCGTGCAAGAAGCCATCGAGAAAGCTCAGGCTGAAACCAACGAAATTAAAGGTCACTACCTCAACGTGACCGCTCCGACCGTCGAGGAGATGATGAAACGGGCCGAATTCGCCAAAGAAATCGGCACCCCCATCATCATGCACGACTTCCTCACCGGTGGGTTCACCGCCAACACCACCCTGGCTCGTTGGTGCCGTGACAACGGTATGCTGCTGCACATTCACCGCGCCATGCACGCCGTCATCGACCGTCAGAAAATCCACGGAATTCACTTCCGGGTTCTGGCCAAATGTCTGCGCCTCTCGGGTGGTGACCACCTCCACTCCGGTACCGTCGTCGGTAAACTCGAAGGGGAAAAAGGCATCACCATGGGCTTCGTTGACCTGATGCGTGAAGACTTCGTCGAAGAAGATCGCTCTCGTGGTATCTTCTTCACCCAAGACTGGGCTTCTGTCCCTGGCGTTATGCCCGTCGCGTCCGGTGGGATTCACGTTTGGCATATGCCCGCATTGCTCGAAATCTTCGGCGATGACTCCTGCTTACAGTTCGGTGGTGGAACCCTCGGTCACCCCTGGGGTAACGCTCCTGGTGCAACCGCTAACCGGGTTGCTCTCGAAGCTTGTGTTCAAGCCCGTAACGAAGGTCGTGACCTCATGCGTGAAGGTGGCGACATCATCCGCGAAGCGGCGAAATGGTCTCCTGACTTGGCCGTGGCTTGCGAACTCTGGAAAGAAATCAAGTTCGAGTATGAAGCGGTTGATACTCTCTAATCTCGCTTAAGTTGCTAGAGGTAAGAGCGACCCTTAATTTTCTCTTTAATTTAAGGAGCGCTCATGACCCTCTATCCAACTTTGCCAAGGCGTTTCGGGAAGGATAAAGCCTAGATGTATCCGAAAAAAGTCGCCAACGATACGGCCAAGGTGCTGCAAAGCTACCTGACCTATCAAGCGGTTCGGACGATTATCGAGCAGCTTTCAGAAACCAATCCTTCCCTGGCCCTTTGGCTAAGCGAGTATTCTTCGGGGAATCGTGTTCAAGATGGTGAAGCCTACCTACAAGGCTTGATGCAAGAGAATAAAGAACTCATGCTACGAGTCTTGACGGTACGCGCTCATCTGGCGGAGACAATTTTGGAGTTGTTACCGAGTATGGTCATGGCCCAAATTGAGCAGTCCAACACGGACCATCGCCGTCAATTGCTTGAACGCCTGACCCGAACTGCTGAGCCTGCCTCGACCTCTGTGGATGACTTGTCACCCCCGGAGTCTGAGGACCCCGATGTCCCGGATTAACATTATTTGTCACAGAACAAGGAGTCATTTCTGATGAAAACCCTGCCTAAAGAGCGTCGTTACGAAACTCTCTCTTATCTTCCCCCTCTGACTGACCAACAAATTATCAGCCAGATCCAATATATGTTCGACCAAGGGTTTATTCCTGCGGTTGAATTTGAAGAAAATCCCCTCCCCACCGACCACCACTGGACTCTGTGGAAACTGCCTCTGTTCTCGGCTTCTACTCCTCAGGATGTCTTGAGCGAAGTGCGTGAGTGCCGTTCTGAGTACTCCAACTCCTACATCCGTGTGGTTGGTTTCGATAACATCAAACAATGCCAAACGGTGAGCTTCATCGTTTACAAACCCGGTCAAGGCATTGGTCGTTACTAAGTCTTGAGGGTCTTCAGGATATACGGTGTGATTTGTTGCATTTGATACAAAATTGTAGGGG
>SIHH01000432.1 GCA_004299065.1 Phormidium sp. SL48-SHIP
TCTTGAGGGAATGTCTTGAGGGAATGTAATTAGCGGTTGGATGAGATGAGTTGGGATGGATGGGGGTTATGACGGCGGTATTTCTTTCGTTGTTGGTCCTGTTGTCGTTGTCGTTCTTGTTTAGCTCGCCAGGCTTTGACGAGCCGGACTGTGCCAATGTAACTGGCTAGGCTGAGAATCGTTCCGGTCACCAGGGAACCCACGAGTAAGTCGGCAAATAATTCGCCGGTTTCGTCGAGAAAAACGTCTAGGGAGTCCCATTGGCTGGGAGCGTCATGACTTGAACGAAGGAGCGATTGCCCAATTTGGAAGTTCAGCCAATAGATGGGAACGTAGGTGAGGGGGTTACTGATCCAGGTACAGACGGCGGCACAAAGTTTATGACCCCGGAGGAGAACGGCTAGGACGATGCTGATGGGGGTTTGCATGCCAAAAAAGGGAAAACAACCGGCAAAGACGCCAACGGCGACACCTCGGGCGATATATTTGGGGGGATCTTGGAGGCGGATGAGTCGCCGGTAGTAGTAGCGGCTAATCCGCCAACCTCGTTCGATGAGGCGAATGAGTTGGTTTAGAAGTCGTGAGCCGAGAGGTTGAGTCATAGGTGGGTGCAACGGTTGGAAAGGGGGAATCTAAGGTAAATCTGAATCGGTTGGGCGGGGGCGATCGCCTGGGAAAACACAGTTGACTGTCAAGGGACTGTACAACAGACTAGGATAACAAGGCTATTTAATACGAGCATTCACGAATGTCTGAAGCAGTGCTACGGCGGGAGACGATCGCGGCGATCGCCACGGCGGTTGTCCCACAACAGGGAAGTGTCGGAATTGTGCGGTTGTCGGGGGAGGGTGCGATCGCGATCGCCCGGCGGTTGTTTCACGCCCCAGGACAACAAGTCTGGGAGACGCATCGTATTCTTTACGGAACGATCCGTCATCCGCAAACCTCGCTGCTGGTGGATGAAGCCCTGTTGTTACTTATGGTAGCGCCTCGCTCTTATACGCGCGAGGATGTGGTGGAATTTCACTGTCACGGGGGGATGATGGTGGTGCAGGAGGTGTTGCAGTTATGTTTGCAGGCGGGGGCTCGTTTGGCGACGCCTGGGGAGTTTACGTTACGGGCGTTTCTCAATGGACGGATTGATTTAACTCAGGCTGAAAGTATTGCGGATTTGGTGGGGGCGCAGTCTCAGGCGGCGTCTCAGGCGGCGTTGGCGGGGGTTCAGGGAAAGCTGGCCGGGCCGATTCGTCAGTTACGGAGTCAATGTTTGGATATTTTGGCTGAAATTGAGGCGCGGGTGGATTTTGAGGAGGATTTACCGCCGTTGGATGAGATGGCGGTGGCTGGGGATCTGGCGGCGGTGTTGCGGGAGATGGAGAGGATTGAGGCGACGGCGAGTCAGGGGGAGTTGTTACGGACGGGGTTGAAGGTGGCGATCGTGGGTCGCCCCAATGTGGGAAAATCTAGTTTGTTGAATGCTTGGAGTCGTAGCGATCGCGCGATTGTGACGGATTTACCGGGGACGACGCGGGATGTGGTGGAGTCGCAGTTGGTGGTACGGGGAATCCCGGTGCAAGTCCTGGATACGGCGGGGATTCGGGAGACGAGCGATCGCATTGAAAAAATCGGGGTGGAGCGATCGCGCCAGGCGTTGCAGGAGGCGGATTTGGTCTTGTTGGTCTTGGATGCGCTGTCGGGGTGGACGGCGGAGGATGAGGCGATTTATCGGCGGGTGTGCGATCGGCCGGTCATTACCATCCTTAATAAGTGCGATTTGGTGGCTCAACTACCGCAACTTCCCTATTGTACGGCTCCGGTTTGTACGGTGGCGGCGCGACAGGAGGGGATTGAGGGGTTGGAAGCGGCAATTTTGGAGAAGGCGAATGCGAAGGATGTGGAGATTAGCAATTTAGATTTTTGTATTAATCAACGTCAGGCGGCGGCGTTAACGCGGGCCAAGTTGGCGTTGCAACAGGTTCAGAATACGATTGAGGAGGGGTTACCGCTCGATTTTTGGACGATTGATTTACGGGATGGGATTCGCGCTTTAGGAGAAATTACGGGGGAGGAGATTACGGAGTCTGTTCTTGATCGCATTTTTAGCCGTTTTTGTATTGGGAAGTAGGGGCGAAAAATTT
>SIHH01000087.1 GCA_004299065.1 Phormidium sp. SL48-SHIP
TTTGCTGGGTAGGAAGCCGACTGTGTAATCTTTGATTCACTGTTCGGTAGTTCACTTCTAATGGTGGGGCCTGTTCTGGTGTCTGGATCACGGTTGAGCGATCGCCGTCAGAGTTGGTCATGATAGACTTCTAGGGAGAGATTTAACCTGCCCGGACCCTTGCAATGACCGCCAATCCCGACGATCGCCCTCAATCTTCTTCCTCAACGCCCTGGTGGCGATCGCAGGGGGAAAATATCCGCCTGATTCTGATTGCCCTCGTTATCGCCTTACTGCTGCGAACCTTTGTCGCGGAACCTCGCTATATTCCCTCTGATTCGATGTTGCCGACCTTAGAACAAGGCGATCGCCTCCTCATCGAGAAAGTCTCCTATCATTTTCAACCGCCACAACGAGGAGACGTAATTGTCTTTAGTCCCCCAGTCCAGCTTCAGCGACAGGGGTATCAAACGAATCAGGCTTTTATTAAACGAGTGGTGGCTCGTGCCGGTGATACTGTACGGGTTGCCAATGGACGAGTGTATCTCAACGGAGAACCGCAAGTCGAACCCTATATCGCTGAACTGCCCCGATACCAATGGGGGCCAGCCACAGTTCCCCCCGATCGCCTCATGGTCATGGGAGACAACCGCAATAATAGCAATGACTCCCATATTTGGGGCTTTTTACCCGTTGAGAATGTCATCGGGCGGGCAGCGATCCGCTTTTGGCCCTTTGATCGGGTTGGAGGAATCGAGGGAAAATAGGCAAGAGGCAAAAGAAGGGAACAGGGAACAGGGAACACCGGAACTGGGAACAGGGGGAGAAGAGAATAGGGAATAGGGAACAGGCAAGCTAGCAATAGGCGTGGCCTCTTTATTGTTCTTCCCGTTTTAGACGTTTATTGATTTGGGCGATCGCCCCAGTTAATAACGCTCCCCCCATTAGAAGGCCAATCGCAGGGGTGAACACCGGTTCCCAGAGGCGATACCAGAGATCTAAGCCTAGAGAGAGTCCGGTTCCTCGGCCGACGACGGCTAGGGCTAACCAGAGTAAACTTGCCAAAACAAAAAAGAAGTTCACCACTAAGAGGGTGTTGAGCCAGTTTAAGAGGGTTTGCATCGGGTTAAAAAAGAGACGATAATGGACAATCGAGGTAGGACGTGAGCGCGGGCTGAATCGGGATACCCCTAGACGTCGAGTTTTTGGCGTATTGGTCGTCCTAACTTATGTGACCAAAAACAGCTAAATTTAATAGCGAACCCGAGGGTCAATCCAGGCATTGAGGATATCAATGAGGATACTCATCCCGACCACGATCGCCCCAAAGAAGACCACCAAACCTTGAACCGTGGGATAATCTCGGGCGGAGATGGCTTCATAGAGACGACTGGCTAAGCCGGGCCAAGAAAAGGTCACTTCCGTGAGAATGGCCCCACTCAGGAGGGCGGCGAAGGTTAAGCCTAAGATGGAAATGGTGGGAATTAGGGCATTTTTGAGGGCGTGGCTGACCAAAATACGCCGTTCAGGGACACCTCTGGCCCGGGCGGCTTCGACATAATCACTTTTGAGAGTTTGTTTAAGATTCACCCGTACAACCCGTTCAAAGATACCACTGAGGAGAATCCCTAACGTGAGGCTGGGGAGAGCGAGATGGTACAACGCCGCAAAAAACTGTTGCGGATTTAGCGTCAAGAGGCTATCGAGGAGATAGAGGCCCGTGATTGAGGTGGGGGTGGGAACGCCGAGGGGGAAACGGGTTCCCAGGGGAAACCAGCCGAGTTGTACGGCAAAAATCAGTTGTAAGACCATTCCCATCCAGAAAACGGGGACCGAGTAGGTCAAGATACCAAACAGCCGTCCACCGGCATCCCAGGCACTGTTGGGGCGTGAAGCGGCTAGCATTCCGACGCTAAAGCCAACGAGAATCGCCACGAGCATACTGGCGATGGCCAACTCGGCCGTGGCGGGGAAAAAGTCCCGGATAATCTCCCAAACCGAGAGGCCGCGACGGGCGGCGGATTCTCCTAAATCGAGACGCAGGAGGGAGCCGAGATAGCTAAAATACTGTTGCCATAATGACCCAGACAGTCCTAACTGCGATCGCAACTCCTCCTTAAAGGCTTCCGGGGCTCGGGGGCCAAGAATCGCGTCAACGGGATCTCCGGGAGTCGCTCGCATCAGCAGGAACACGCCGGTGGCGATTGTCCATAGCATCAGTGGGGCCAACAGAAGTCGCGTGACAACGTAGGCTTGCAGGGCATGAGAACGGGACACAACAATTTCGGGTGGAGGAACAATCGCAAATCGTCTCCTATCTTACAATCGAATTGAGCCGAAGTGATATCTTGTGCAGGTATTGGAGAGGCTTTGATGTTGGGCTAGGCTAAAATTCATGCAGCCAGGAGCTAAGGTTCTAGGATCACACTGTAACCTACAGGGTTAAGCGTGATTCACTACCCCAATTTTTGGGCGAGGGCTTCGAGTCAAGGATGTTTGAGTTTATTCTTGGAGGGATTTCGTTAAACTTTGAGTACGGGAGCTATCGTACCGTCTACCGGTTTCGCGTCTTGATGTTTTTTGGGAGATCCCCCTACTGCTGACTCACCATGACTGACTATCAATCAATGTCTGTTTCCTCATCTGTGCAAACCTTAGAACGCCCTTGTGTCGATCGCGTGTTTGAACGCATGAGTGAAGCGGTTTGGACAATCGACGCATCTTCTGGGAAAATCCTCTATCTCAATCCCTCTGCTGAACGGCTTTATGGGCGATCGCTGTCGCAATTTGAGGAGAGTGGCCAGGGTTGGTTTGAGCAGCTTGATGAAGGCGATCGCGATCGCCTTCGTTATATCACCGCCAGCCTAGAACAAACCGATGAAACAGCAGATTTGGTGCTGGAGTATCGTATTCGTCGCTGGGATGGGGAGTTCCGCTGGGTATCGAGTCAAATTTGGCAAGTGGCTACGGAACGAGGGCTACGATTACAGGGAATTAGTACCGATTTAACGGAATATCGTCAAATTCAGCAGAAAAAACTTCAGTTTGAAAAGTTGGCGGCGAACCTCCCTGGGGTCATTTATCAATATATTTTGAATCCCGATGGCTCTTCAGCATTTACATATATGAGCCCCGGCGCGCGTAAACTGTATGAACTCGATCCTGAGCAAGTGAAAGAGGATGCTAGCCCAATTTGGGATCGGGTACATCCTGAGGATCTGGCTGAGTTTCAAACCGCCATTGGCAGATCGGCTCAGGAGTTGACGCTCTGGAAGCATGAATGGCGACAATATACCGTATCGGGACAACTCAAATGGCTTTCGGCAATTTCTCAGCCAGAACGTCGCAGTAGTGGCGAAATTATTTGGGATGGGATTTTATTTGATATTACTGAACAAAAGCAGATTGAAGCCGAGCGCGATCGCTTTTTTGATTGTGCTTTGGATTTATTTTGTATCATCAGCTTTGATGGTTACTTTAAACGCCTGAATCCAGCCTGGACAAATCTACTGGAATATGGTATTAACGAACTCAAATCACGGCCTGTTTTAGACTTTATTCACCCCGATGATCTCGAAGAGAGTCAAACTCAAATGCTGAGTGTTCTCAAGGGGGAGAATATCTTTGGCTTTGAAAATCGCTTCCGAACAAAATCGGGTGTGTACCGATGGTTATCTTGGACGGTTGTCTCGTTTCCTGATGAGGGTATGATGTATGCGATCGCCCGAGATATTAGTGATCTCAAACAGGCTCAACTCGAACGAGAACGATTGATTGCCATTATTGATGCCTCACCAGATATTATCAGTAGTGCTGACTTAGAGGGCAAGATCACCTATTTTAACTGTGGTGGACGCAAAACATTAGGACTAGACCTTAATGAAGATGTTTCTGTTTATCACATCGAAGATTTTTTAACCCCAGACTTTGTAGAAGAGTGTCAAAACTGGGTGATTCCCCAAGCGTTACAACAGGGATCTTGGCAAGGACTGTCTAAAATACGTCGCCGCGACGGAACCCTAATTCCGACCTCGCAGCTTATTATTGCTCACCCAGAAACGCCGGACTCTGATGCGTATTTGTCCACTATTATTCGAGACATTTCTGATGTCCAAGATATTGAGCAACAACTACGACAAAAAGAGGAATTTTTACGAACAATTTACGAGAATCAAGGTAACATTGTTTTTGTGATTGATGTCGGCGATGATGGGACTTTTCGATTTGCCGGTTGGAATGGATTTGCTGAGCGAATAATGGGGATTCCTTCGGAGGATATTTCTGGAAAAACGCCCCAAGAAGTCTTTGGCGACGAAACCGGTGAATTGTTTTTAACAAATTATCGAAACTGTATTGCAGCCGGGAAAACGATTACCTATGAGGAAACCTTTACACACCAAGAACGACGAGTTTGGTGTCAGGTGGTTTTAACTCCGTTATTTGATGGAAAAGGAACCATTGAGCGGCTCATTGGCACTTCAACGGATATTACCGAACGCAAAGAAGTTGAACTCGCTCTGCAAGCTTCAGAAGCCAAATTCCGTTCATTAGCCCAGCAAGAAAAACTGGTCAATCGCCTGGCGCAACAAATTCGACAATCCCTCGATCCCAAGCGAATTTTAGAGACGACGGTACGAGAATTATATGTTTTATTAGGGGTCGATCGCTGTTATTTTCTCTGGCATCATCCCCAGGCCCCAGAGTCAGAATTGAAGCTAGCCGCTGAGGCGAAACGGGATGAATTACCGAATCGTTTAGATGAGTATCCCAGAATCTTTGCTGGGTTGTTAACGACGCTGTTGCAAGCCGGGGAGATGGTGCGAATTGATGATATTGCCGAGATTGAGGATAACGCCTTACGGGAGGGACTGCAACGATTTGGTTATGAGTCGTTACTCTTGTTCCCGATTGAAACTGGACAAGCGAATGTGGGAACCTTGGCTTGTACCCGAGAAGTTAGCCCTCAACCCTGGTGCGATCGCGATATTGAGTTAATCCGTGTCGTTTGCGATCGTCTAGCGATCGCCATTCAGCAAGCATTACTCTACCAACAATCCCGTGAAGCTGAACACCAGGCGAAGGCCAAAACCCTAGAACTCGAAACCACCCTGCGTCAGTTACAAACGACTCAAGCTCAACTGATTCAAGCCGAAAAAATGTCGAGTTTGGGGCAATTAGTGGCTGGCGTTGCCCATGAAATCAACAATCCCATTAGTTTTGTCTTCGGCAACCTAGTTCATGCTAAGCAGTATAACCAGGATTTACTGGATCTATTGCAGTTATATCGAGAAACGTATCCCGAGCCAACGGTTGAGATTGAGGAGTTCAGTGCGGCCATTGATTTAGAGTATCTCATCGAGGATATCCCCAATCTATTTAACTCCATCGAGACGGGGGCGGTGCGGATTCAGGAGATTGTGCGATCGCTACGAACCTTCTCACGACTCGATGAATCAGACGTTAAGGCGATTGATTTACATGAGAGTCTCGACAGTACCCTAACCATTCTCGGGAGTCGCTTACGGGCCGATGATCGCCGTCGGGAGATTCAAGTGATTCGTCAGTATGGGGAGTTACCGGCTGTCAACTGCTACGCGGGCCAACTCAATCAGGTGTTTATGAATCTGATCGCCAACGCCATTGACGCCGTTGAGGCCCGTTGTCTCGAACACCCCGATGGGGAACCGGGACAAATTGAGGTGATCACACGATTAACCCCTCAGCAACGGGTACAGATTCAGATTCGTGACAATGGAACTGGGATGGACGCTGAGATTTGCGATCGCATTTTTGACCCCTTCTACACCACTAAACCCGTCGGGAAGGGGACTGGCCTGGGGTTATCGATTAGTTATCAGATTGTCGTCGAACGCCACGGCGGAACCCTCATTTGTGAATCGACCCCCGGCTGTGGTAGTACCTTTACGGTGCAGATTCCCTATCATTGCACCTTGTCAGCCTCAATTAAACCCTCACGAGCTTAAATTTATGGCGTTTTTAGGTGGTCTCACATCCAGTTTAAGCCTGGTTTGTCTTCTGGGCAGTCTCGGAGGGCTGATAACTGAGCCAGGGGGGGCGATGGCCCAGAACTCTCCCGCCAATTCGTCCCCTGGCCAGAACGTTCCGGCTCGTCAACGGGGAATGGTGGTGTCCGCTCATCCTCTGGCTAGTGAGGCGGGGGTGGCCATGTTCGAGCAGGGGGGGAATGCGGTTGATGCGGCGGTCGCGAGTACCTTTGCTATTTCTGTGGTGGAACCCTTTTCTGCCGGAATTGGTGGCGGTGGTTTTTTGTTGCTGTATGATGCGGCGATGGGGGAGGTTCGCAGTCTCGATTTTCGTGAACGAGCGCCCCAGGCGGCCACAGAGACGATGTATCTCGATGAGTCGGGAGAACCGCAATCTCGGGCCAGTTTAGATGGCCATCAGGCCGTTGGGGTTCCGGGTACGGTGGCGGGGTTATATGAGGTGCATCAACGCTATGGGAATTTACCTTGGCAAACGGTGATTGAGCCGGCTCTCAGGTTGGCGGAGGAGGGGGTTACGGTGCATCAGCGGTTCGTTGATGCTGTCGAACGCCGGCAAGAGGTGTTATTGGCGAATCCGGCGGCTAGAGAGGTGTTTACGCGAGAGGGAGCGTTTTATCAAGTTGGGGACCATTGGCGACAGCCTCAGTTGGCTGAAACGTTGCGGCGTTTGGCCGAGGATCCTGGGGATTTTTATGAGGGGGAGATTGCTGAGGCGATCGCGGCGGATATGGCGGCGTTCGGGGGGTTGGTGACGCGAGACGATTTGGCGGACTATGAGCCGATTTGGCGAGATCCGCTCTGTGGGGCGTTTCGTGAGTTTGAGGTCTGTGCGATGGGGCCGCCGTCGTCGGGTGGGGTGCATCTGTTGCAGATTCTGAATTTGATTGGCGATCGCCCTCTGGAGGCGCCTCAGCCAAATCACCCGGATACGGTGCATTTTTTGGCTGAGGCGATGCGGATTGCGTATGCTGATCGCGCTGAGTATTTGGGAGATCCCGATTTTGTGGAGGTTCCGGTTGAGGCGTTAACCAGTGTGGCTTACGCTCAGTATCGTCGGCCGCAAATTGATGAGGAACAGGCCACTCCCTCGACTGAGGTGACGGCGGTGGCGGCTTCGCAATTGAGGAATTTGAGGGAGTCGGCGGAAACCAGTCATTTGACGGTGGTGGATGGCGATCGCAATGCGGTCAGTTTGACGTTTACCGTCAATGGTGGTTTTGGGGCCGGGGTGGTGGCTGAAGGAACGGGGATTTTGCTCAATAATGAGATGGATGATTTTGCGATCGCTCCTGGGGTGGCGAATTTGTATGGTTTGGTGGGAGGCCAGGCTAATGCGATCGCTCCTGGGAAAACGCCGCTATCGAGTATGACGCCGACGATTGTGCTAGAGGAGGGTCAGTTACGGTTGGCGTTGGGGTCTCCGGGGGGAAGTACGATTATTACGACGGTGTTGCAAGTGCTGTTGAATGTGTTGCTGTATGAGTTGGATGTGGCGGCGGCGATCGCGGCCCCGCGTTTTCACCATCAATGGTTACCGGATCGCCTGATTCTGCAAGAGGCGGGGTTTGCTCCTGAGACGGTGGAGAATTTACGTCAGCGGGGCCATGAGATCGAACAATGGCAGGGTTGGGGGAATGCCAATGCTATTGTGGTACGGCCAGATCAGACGCTGGCTGGTGCGGCGGATCCACGAGGGGACGGCGCTGCGCTAGGCTGGTAGGGCGAGTTTTCCTGCCCTGCTTTTTATGCCCACTGAACTGATTACTTTGATTGCTGCTTTGGTTTTGGCTTGGTTGGTGTTTACCTGGCTGATTCGTGTTATTCAGACGACTTTGTCGACGGCCTTGTCGGTGGCGGCGATCGTGTTGTTGTTACAACTGGTGTTTGGGATCGATCCCACGGCACTCTGGCAGGAAGTTCAACGGGTTGGGGATTTGCTTCTTGAGGGGTTTGAAAATCTTTGGAGGCCCGAGTGAAGCGGGCGGCGATCGCCCATCGGGGCTGTTTTTTTCTCTCGTCGCCATTATCATATTTTTCTGAATAATTTGGTTTTCTGCAACAATTTATTACATTTCTCAGCTATCAATGGCAGGAGGGGGGATGATGGGGAGAATCAGACCCGTTGAGTCGAGAAGGGACAAGGGTTTGATAGAATCATAAAACTCTCATTTTTGGCGATCGCCTGTAACCATCGCCGTTCAATCAGGCTCAGCCGCAGTTTCCTTTGAAGTTTTCCAAAGGGTGCAGGTCTGCGGTATCCTCATGACGGTGGAGTGAGACCACCGCCAATCCTGCTAGATTGACGCACAGCATCTGAATTTATCGACAAGAAATAAGAATAACCATGAGATATCGTGCTTTAGTTGCCCTACTCCTCGCAATGTGCGTTGGGTTCCTAACCGCTTGCAGCGAAGAACCCATCAGCCTATTAAGCGATGAAACCTACACCTACGATCAGATTAGAAACACCGGACTGGCGAATAGTTGTCCGCAGCTTCCTGAAACGGCTCGGGGGTCGTTTGACCTGGACAGCGAAACGGACTACATTCTGACGGATTTATGCCTGGAACCGACGGGCTATTTTGTGAAAGAAGAGTCGACCAACAAGCGCGAAGAAGCGAAGTTCATCGGTGCCAAAGCCTTGACTCGTTATACCTCATCTCTCGACCAAGTGACGGGAGATTTGAGCCTCGACAGCAATGGGGTTTTAACCTTTGAAGAGCAGTCTGGGATTGATTTCCAAGCCATTACCGTTCAACTTCCGGGTGGTGAGCAAGTTCCCATGCTCTTCACCATTAAGAAACTGGTGGCGACCACTCCTGAAGGACAAACCGGAATCAGTACTTCAACCGATTTAACCGGAGATTACATTGTTCCTTCCTACCGTGGTGCGTCCTTCCTCGACCCGAAAGGTCGCGGTCAAGCGACGGGTTATGACAATGCGGTTGCGCTACCGGCGGCGGCAGATGATGAAGAAATCATGCGGGAAAACGTCAAAGAAACGCCGGTGTTAGACGGGAATATGTCGCTGCAAGTCTCGAAAGTCAACAGTGAAACTGGAGAGATTGCCGGTATTTTTGAGGCCATCCAAGCTTCAGATACGGATTTGGGATCGAAGGCGCCCGTTGATGTGAAAATTCGCGGTCTGTTCTACGGTCGGGTCGAACCCAAAGCCTAGGCTTGCTTCAGCTTAGTGGGTTCGGTTAACCGTTGATGTTAGCCATTTGGGGACTGTCCAAGTTTAGACATTGGGCAGTCTTTCTTTTTTGTGGTTTTGGTCTAGGGATGGCGGGCAAGGACGGTCAGATGTATTGGTACGATGGAGCGGTTTATTCGGGGGAAAGGCTTGAGCTGACGGTGACGGAACCGGGGCTATTGTATGGGGCGACGACGTTTACAACGCTGCGAGTTTATGGGCAGAACTTGAACGACCCCAGAAGTCATTGGCCAGGTCATTTGCGGCGGTTGGGGGCGGCGGTGGCCGAGTTTGACTGGGTCACTCCGAATTGGCAACGGCTAGAGACGGGAGCGCAACTGATGGCGCAGCCGTTCCCGGTTTTGCGGCTGACGCTGTTTGCGGATGGCCGGGAGTTGATTACGGGACGAGCGTTACCTGGGGATTTGCGGCAACGACAGGAGGAGGGGATTGTGGCGTGGTTGGCTGAGGGGGTTGGGTTGTCTCGCAGTCTGCCACATCGGAAGACGGGGAATTATTTGGCCCCCTGGTTGGCGTTGCAACAGGCTCGCAAGTTGGGGGCGTTGGAAGCGATTTTGGTCAATGAGAGGGGGGAATGGCTCGAAACCAGTACCGGAACGCTCTGGGGTTGGCGTGAGGGACAATGGTGGACGCCACCCCTGGCGGCGGGGATTTTGCCGGGGTTGGTGCGATCGCAGATTCTCGACGCTGCCAGCCGTCAAGGCCTCAGGATTGGTCTGGCTCCTTGGTTACCCACTCAGGTCTGGGAGTTTGAGGCGCTGGCCTATAGTAATGCGGTGGTGGAGGTGGTGCCGATTCGTCAGGTGCTGCGATCCATCCCCGCACAGCCGATGGAAAGACAACGTTATGATGGAGGACAGGCGGCGATCGCCGAGTTGCGATCGCTCCTACAATCGCGCCGATTCCCCTAACTCATCAGCATTACGGCGACTGACTCATGGCCAATTGAGGGCAACTTTGCACGATCGGGCGGCTTTAGGTTAATATAAGTTAACACAAGGTCTCATAAAATCTCAGATTCGAGCATCATTACAGAAATTATCAAAGATAGGAGGATTACTCCCGGTGAATAAACGGTGGAGAAATACAGGGCTATACGTACTACTGGCGATCGTTGTCATTGCCTTAGGGACGACGTTCTTTGATCAACAGCCCCAAGCTCAACAAACCGCTAAATATAGTGAGTTTATCCGCGCCGTTGAAAACGGCAAAGTCGAAGGAACCGTGGCCATCAGTGCCGATCGCAGCGAAGCGACCTACACGAATCCAGACGGTAGCGGTAAAGTGGTCGTCAACTTACCCAATGACCCGGAACTGATTGATATCCTCACGGAAAACAATCTCGATGTGCGGGTTCAACCTCAGAGTGATGATGGTGTCTGGTTCCGCGCTCTCAGTAGCCTCTTCTTCCCCATCTTGCTGCTGGTGGGCTTATTCTTCCTGTTGCGCCGCGCCCAGTCGGGTCCCGGTAGCCAGGCGATGAACTTTGGTAAATCCAAAGCGCGGGTCCAAATGGAACCGCAAACCCAAGTCACCTTTGGCGATGTGGCTGGGATTGAACAAGCCAAACTCGAACTCACGGAGGTTGTGGACTTCCTGAAAAACGCCGATCGCTTTACGGCGATTGGTGCGAAAATCCCTAAAGGCGTCTTACTGGTTGGACCTCCGGGAACGGGTAAAACCCTCTTAGCTCGCGCCGTCGCTGGTGAAGCTGGGGTTCCCTTCTTCTCGATTTCGGGGTCTGAGTTTGTGGAAATGTTCGTTGGGGTGGGTGCGTCTCGTGTCCGTGACCTCTTTGAACAGGCCAAACAAAACGCCCCTTGTATTGTCTTTATCGATGAGATTGATGCCGTCGGTCGCCAACGGGGTGCTGGTTTAGGTGGCGGTAATGATGAACGGGAACAAACCCTGAACCAGTTGCTGACCGAGATGGACGGCTTCGAGGGCAATACGGGCATCATTATTATTGCAGCAACCAACCGTCCTGATGTCTTGGATGCGGCGCTGTTGCGTCCGGGTCGTTTTGACCGTCAGGTGGTGGTTGACCGTCCTGATTACTCGGGTCGTTTCGAGATTCTCAATGTTCACGCTCGCGGTAAAACGCTGGCCAAGGATGTGGACTTGGAGAAAATTGCCCGTCGGACTCCTGGTTTTACGGGGGCTGATTTGTCGAACTTGCTCAATGAGGCGGCTATTTTGGCGGCTCGTCGCAATTTGACGGAAATCTCGATGGATGAGGTCAATGATGCGATTGACCGGGTTCTCGCTGGACCGGAGAAGAAAGACCGGGTGATGAGCGAGAAACGCAAGAATTTGGTGGCGTATCATGAGGCCGGTCACGCTCTGGTGGGGGCGTTGATGCCTGATTATGACCCGGTTCAGAAGATTAGCATCATCCCTCGGGGTGCGGCGGGGGGCTTGACTTGGTTTACTCCGAGTGAAGACCGTATGGATTCTGGGTTGTATTCCCGCTCCTATCTGCAAAATCAGATGGCGGTGGCTCTCGGGGGTCGTCTGGCTGAGGAGATTATCTTCGGTGAGGAGGAAGTGACCACGGGTGCGTCTAATGATTTGCAACAGGTGGCTCGGGTGGCTCGTCAGATGGTGATGCGCTTCGGGATGAGCGATCGCCTCGGACCGGTGGCTCTGGGAAGTCAGCAGGGTAATATGTTCCTCGGTCGCGATATTTCCTCGGAACGCAATTTCTCGGAAGAGACGGCGGCGGCTATTGATGAGGAAGTCAGTAAGCTTGTTGATGAGGCTTATAGCCGTGCCAAACAGGTGTTGACGGAGAATCGCTTGGTGTTAGACCAGTTGGCGAAGATGCTGGTTGAGCGTGAAACTGTTGATGCTGAGGAACTGCAAGAGCTACTCTCGGGTAGTGATGTGAAGATGGCGGCGATCGCCTAGTCTTCCTGAACTGGCTCACTGATTAGCACGATAAAACCCCAGTCGTTGTGACTGGGGTTTTTTTAGTCGCGATTGGCGCTAAAATATTTTGTTGCAGGTTGGATGTTTAGCTTTAACTAATCCTAGCCAAGCCCCTCCCGCCTTTCCATTGAGTATTCATTTGAAGCCTAACTTCACTATAGCATCAATCCCCCAAAATGACCCAAAACTCGTCTAACCTGTAGTAAAACTTAACCGCAATTTATGTAACAAAATTGTAAACGGTAATCCTGGTTGTACTATTTTAAAAAGTTAAGTCAAACTAAATATACAGCTTAACAAAAGTAGAAAAGTAGGGGCGAAAATTTTTTCGCCCCGGAGCGAAAAATTTTTCGCTCATCCCGACGGCATCAAGCCGCCAACGACAAAACACTCATGGACTTGCACCAATGCATCTAAGCGAAATCACCCATCCGAATCAACTCAAAGGGCTATCGATTCACCAACTCGAAGAAATCGCCCGTCAAATCCGGGAGAAGCACCTGCAAACGATTGCGGCCAGTGGGGGTCACCTGGGTCCCGGTTTGGGGGTTGTGGAATTGACCTTGGGACTCTACCAAACCCTAGACCTAGACCGCGATAAAGTGGCTTGGGATGTGGGACATCAGGCCTATCCTCATAAGCTGATTACGGGCCGTTATAACGATTTTCACACCCTGCGGCAGAAAGAGGGGGTGGCGGGCTATCTCAAACGGAGTGAGAACCCCTTTGACCATTTTGGGGCCGGTCACGCTTCCACCAGTATCTCGGCGGCGTTGGGGATGGCCCTGGCGCGAGATGCCCAGGGAGAGGATTATAAATGTGTGGCGGTGATTGGCGATGGGGCGTTAACGGGGGGGATGTCCTTGGAAGCCATTAACCATGCGGGCCATCTGCCGGATACCAATCTCCTGGTGGTCCTCAATGATAACGAGATGTCGATTTCTCCCAATGTGGGGGCGATTCCTCGCTATCTCAATAAGATGCGCCTCAGTGACCCGGTTCAGTTCCTCACCGATAACCTCGAAGAACAGTTTAAGCATTTACCCTTCTTTGGGGAAACCTTTACCCCGGAGATGGAACGAGTCAAAGAGGGGATGAAACGGTTGGCGATTCCCAAGGTGGGGGCGGTGTTCGAGGAACTCGGCTTCACCTATATGGGACCCGTGGACGGTCATAACTTAGAGGAGTTGATTGAGTCGTTTAATAAGGCTCATCATATTAAGGGACCGGTTCTGGTTCATGTGGCGACGGTGAAAGGGAAGGGTTATGCGATCGCCGAGAACGACCAAGTGGGCTATCATGCTCAAAAGCCCTTCGACTTGGCCACGGGGAAAGCCTACCCCTCCAAGAAACCCACCCCTCCAAGTTACTCCAAAGTCTTCGCCCAAACCCTGATTACCCTGGCCGAAGAGAATCCCAAGATTTTGGGCATTACCGCCGCCATGGCCACGGGAACGGGGTTAGATAAACTCCAGGCCAAGTTACCCAAACAATATATTGACGTGGGTATTGCCGAACAGCACGCCGTGACCTTAGCGGCGGGGTTAGCCTGTGAGGGAATGCGTCCGGTGGTGGCCATTTACTCGACCTTTTTGCAGCGGGGCTATGACCAAATCATCCATGATGTCTGCATTCAGAAATTACCCGTCTTCTTCTGTTTAGACCGGGCTGGGATTGTCGGGGCCGATGGTCCGACTCACCAGGGACTGTATGATATCGCCTATCTGCGCTGTATCCCCAATATGACGATTATGGCGCCGAAGGATGAGGCGGAGATGCAGCAGATGTTGGTGACGGGGGTTGAACATACCTCGGGACCGATTGCCATGCGCTATCCTCGCGGTAGTGGCTACGGTGCGCCTTTGATGGAAGAAGGCTGGGAAGCGTTGCCGATTGGTAAGGGTGAGGTTCTCCGCAGTGGTGATGATGTGTTGCTAGTCGGCTATGGAACCATGGTCTATCCGGCGATGCAGGTGGCGGAAATTCTCAGTGAACATGGGATTGAGGCCACAGTGGTCAACGCCCGCTTTGTCAAACCCTTGGATATTGAGTTGATTGGGCCGTTGGCTGAACGGATTGGTAAGGTGGTCACGCTGGAGGAAGGCTGCATTATGGGCGGCTTTGGTTCGGCGGTGGTTGAGGGCCTAATGGATGCCGATGTGGTGGTTCCGGTGAAGCGGTTGGGGGTTCCTGACCAACTGGTGGACCATGCACAACCCAATGAGTCGAAGGCGGATTTGGGCTTGATGCCGTCCCAGATGGCGGAGACGATTCGCAAGTCCTTCTTTGCCGAGTCTAAGTCAAGGTTGGCGGTGTAGAGTTGGAGTCCCCCCATCGGTGTCGGGTGATGCGGGTGGGGGGATTGGGGGGATTCCTCAATTTTTCAGG
>SIHH01000088.1 GCA_004299065.1 Phormidium sp. SL48-SHIP
TCCTCTCCGCGATCAATCACGGAGCTTCCAACCCTCCCAGGAGTTTTACGTGATGTCATGCCCGATGGCGATATTGTTCACAGCAAAATAAAGGGATTTTACCGCAACCCATATCGAATACTGTGTGAGCAGAGCGCTGATGAGGAACCATGTACTCGCGAGTTGCTCAAGGCACTCAAAAAAGATCTACAAGGGAAAGGAGATCAACCAATTACTCTAGTTTGTTCATTAGAGAAACTGCTTTCCAATGAACTTAGTCCAAACCGGTGTAATAAATCAGTTGATTGGGGAGCCTTAAGTGACCGAGTTACCAAACTTATCAATCAAAGCGACATGCACCATTACTGTGGTGGACTTGATGCTCTGGCTGGTCTTTATACTCGTCTGACATCTAATAATAAAAAATCTTTTATGTTGTTTGGTACAGGGGCTAATTTAATTGTATCCAAGCGTCAACACAAAGGATTCAAGGAACTACAGCGAGAGTTTATAAATCGTGTTAGCTTATCTCAGCTAACATTTAGTCTTGAGCATAAGGAAAAGAGATCCTCAAAAAAGAAAATGCTTAGAACTCGAGGGGTTGTTTTTACTTTGCTGGGTTCTGCTTATGCTTATTTAATGGATTGTAATGTTTTAAATTTATATGAAAACGGTATAGGTGCCATCAACCTTCCTTATACTGAATCTACTGTAGGGCTAGATCATTCTCGTTCCACTCACCCATTAACGTTGCTCAAAGTAAGCAACTTGGTCTCAGATATTTTTGGAGAGATATTTAAGATCCGAAATCCTTTCTTATTTTCTACAAAAGCCCAAATGTGTCAATCACTTACAAGGAATAAAAAAGCTGATTTATCCGCATTAACACAATCTTGTGATCGTCCCCATCGACGTAAACCCGTACAATGTGGCTATTGTTCATCTTGTATTCTAAGAAGACAAGCTATCCTCGCATCAAACTTAAATGACAAGAACCACTACATAGTTCCTCACGCAAAACAGGCAACGAACGAGGATTGTATTTATCTCGATAATATGTGGATTCAAGTCAACACTCTGCGAGAAATATTCAAGGAATCAAAAACGAGGCAATCTCAATGGATGTCATTGACTAAAAATTTTCCAGTCTTGGATGATATTGTCGATCAAACTGCTACAATGGAGGGGATAACCGAAGAAGAATTTAGAATAAACTTAATTAAGCTTTTTCAGGCTTATATTAATGAGTGGGGTCATGTCGAGTTTCATCTCTGGAGGGACTTTTCGAGAAATCCAATCGGCTCACACAAGACTCGGGACATCGTTCCATAAGGTCGAGAGTAAACCACAATGACTACTAAAATTCCAAATCATATAAACTTGCGTGAACTAGGTGAGCGTTTACGGCAGTGCCGTAAACAGCGTGGTTTAACTCAAGCCGATGCAGCACGGGATATTAATGTAGCACGAACAACTTTGGTTGCCATTGAAAAAGGCGAGCGACAGATTAAGCCTAAGGAATTAATCCAATTAGCTCGTCTTTATGAAAGACCGGTTAGTGATTTCATGGCCTCGCCTTCAATGACTCAGCCTTTTGCTGTTCAATTTCGAGCAGCTTTCAGACGAACTTCAGAGGATGACACTCAGATACAGGCCATCATTCAAAAATTCGAGCAGTTGTGTCAAAACTACTTAGAACTTGAACAGCTTATGGAGTCTCCACTCCCTCAAAACTATCCCCCTGAGTATGTGGAGTATGAAAATCTAAATAGTTCTATCGATACAATTGCCGAAAGCATTGCCGGACGAGAACGGCAGCGATTAGGACTCGGTGATGGTCCAGTTTTAGCGTTGCGGGATATTCTGGAGCAAAGTGTGGGAATTCGTGTCTTTTATTTGAAAATGCCTGCAAAGTTTTCTGAGATTTACCAGTACCAGGAACAGCTTGGCGGTTGCATGGCGATCAATCTCAACCATTACGAAGAAAGGCGACGCTGGTCGATGGCTCATGGGTATCTACATTTTTTGGCCCATCGTAGAAAGCCTGTCATTGATTATGACAATCAATGGGAAAGAGTGCCTAGGAGCGAGCAGTTAGCGGAAGCCTTTCCGAAATATTTTTTGATGCCAACCAGCGGACTTCTTCAACGGTTTAATGATATTGCTCGATCGCAAGGTAAATTTACACCGACCAATCTATTTACTTTGGCTCACTATTATGGTGTGTCAATACAAGCCTTGGTTTATCGCCTACAAGACATGAAGCTTTTGCCATATGGGACTTGGGAACAGTTGCGAGATCGAGGTTTAAAAGTTAAGCAAGTACAACGAGAACTTGGCTTAGAAGACCTAGCATATCGTGCGGATACCGTACCCATTCACTACCAACATCTTGCTATTGAAGCATTAGACCAAGGGATGATTACTGAAGGAAGATTTTCTGACTTGTTGAATGTGAACCGTTTGGAAGCTCGTCGAATAGCTGAATCGTTACGAAACTACTCAAGCGGATTAGAGCACGAATCTGCTCATTTAGACTTACGACAAGTTTAAGGGGTGAGGGAGACTTCTAATGCTAACTGATCACTCTCACATTGTCCTCGATGCTTGTTGTCTTTTGAATATTTCAGCCTCGGGTCAATTCACATCAATCCTGGAATCGATACCGACACAAGCCGTTGTTACTGAAGTGGTGAGAGAACGGGAACTGATTACGTTAACCAATTTGCAAGATCAAGAGAGTCAAGGGAAGTCAAACATCATTGAGTTTGAAAAATCTATCGCAAACGAGTTACTGTTAGTCGTCGATTTTGAATCAGAGCGAGAAGAGGAGCTATTTATCAACTATGTCGCAGAAATGAAAGATGATGGAGAATCAGCCACCTTAGCCATTGGAGTTAATCGCGGTTGGGCGATCGCAACGGATGATAGAAAAGCAATATCATTTGCTAAAACTCAGTCTGATAGTCTTAAGATATTTTCAAGCTTAGATATTATCAAAAATTGGGCAGATCGTAGGAAAGTATCCCAGCCTCAGTTACGAGAAGTTTTGACAGCTATCCGAGTCCAAGGGAGATACATCCCCCACAAAAATCACCCATTACTGAGTTGGTGGGAGAAGTCAATTCAGTTGTAGTTTATGGTAAAGTGCAGGCAATACCCCTGGGTGACTTCCCAACAACGGGATACCCCGTATCAGTCCGTTGAAGTGGTGATCGCCCACTAACCCCCTGTTCCCTGTTCCCTGTTCCCTTCTTCTCCCCCTCTTGCCTTTCCCCCCCTGCCCATGCTAGAATGTCAAAGCGAAAATTCAACGCGGACGTGGCGGAATTGGTAGACGCGCTAGATTTAGGTTCTAGTACCGCAAGGTGTGAAGGTTCAAGTCCTTTCGTCCGCATCGTATAATAGAAAAAGATTCCCGCAACGGGAATACCCCCCAACCCCGGCTTCCCCCAAGCCGGGGTTCCCCTATGGTGACTCGCCAGGGGGGTGACGCAGGGCGGCGATGATCTTGCTGTTGGCTTTGGGGAAGGGGAACTGATCGAGTTCATCCAAAGTCACCCAGCGGATTTCCTGAGATTCCAAGGGTTGAGGATCGCCCGCGACATGACGACAGTGATAGACATGAAGCGAAACCTTGAAGTGACTGTAAGCATGGGTGACGGTCATCAGATGATCGCCCACTTCAACGTCAATAGCTAGTTCCTCGCGAATTTCACGGCGAACACAGTCCTGATAGGATTCTCCGGCTTCGAGTTTACCGCCGGGAAACTCCCATAATCCGCCCAGTAAGCCCTCGTCGGGACGGCGATCGATGAGAATTTGTTGGCGATCGTTCCAAATTACGGCCACACCAATTTGTTTGTGGGGAAGGGGCGAACGGCTTTCAGTCATGGGAAGCTGCTGTTGTTGATGGGTTTGATAGGCTTGGCAGAAGGGCCGCCAAGGACAGAGTAAACAGGTGGGATTTTTGGGGGTGCAACAGGTGGCCCCTAAGTCCATGATGGCTTGGTTGAAGTCCCGAGGATGCTGATCATCTAAAATCTCGGCGGAGAGATCCCAGAGTTGCCCCAACGCCTTCGCTGGAGGAACCGGGAGGGCGATCAGTCGCGCTAAGACTCGTTTTACGTTGCCATCGAGGAGGGGATAGGCTTGGCCAAAGGCGGCGCTGAGAATGCCTCCAGCGGTACTGCGGCCAATTCCGGGAAGGGCTAATACTTCATCATAGGTTTTGGGAAACTCTCCTTGGTGGCGATCGCAGATTTGTTGGGCGCTACGGTGTAAATTGCGGGCGCGGGCATAATACCCCAGTCCTTCCCAGGCTTTGAGAACCGTTTGCAAGTCAGCTTGGGCCAGGCTTGGAATGTCCCGAAACTGGTGCATCCACTGTTCAAAGTAGGGCAGAACGGTTTTGACTTGGGTTTGTTGCAACATGACTTCGGAAATCCAAACCCGGTAGGGGGTGGGCTGATCGCGCCAGGGCAGCGATCGCCCCTGCTGGCCATACCACTCTAGGAGCGATCGCCGCAACTGCTGCCGTTGAGATGGGCTGAATTGTTTAACCAGAACCTCCATAAATCTGTTGCAACCACGATAAACTTAGCCATTTTAAAGCAGCTCGGCCCACAACTCACACCTCAGTCGCGGATCTCGGTACTGCAACGCTTCCCAAAAAACTGTCTTAAATGTTACATTTGGGACGCATTTTTGCCGATCAACTTGTTAGGATATCATGACAATTAAACGGCAAATTGATGAAGACCCAGAACCTCTAAGGATAAAGCAAAAATTGGTAAATGAAACTGTTAATAAAGAGCAATTTGATCTAAAATATGACTCATAAATCCGACAGTATCGCCACAGCTTTTTTTCAGGCCAGACGTTCACGCCTGAAGCGAATCGCGTTCCTCCCCACCTACTATGATGCAACTCTATCCCGCCCCGACCCGGCTTCAATCCCTTGATGCCCAGCGAGTGTCTGTGATGCGCCCCCATCCGGGTACTCAACCTAAAAGCGATCGCCCAACCTTCCCCACCATCTACTCCAGCTTGTCCCCCCAAGCCTTGATCTCAGAAGTGTTATCATCCTATGACATTGATCGCGTCATCGCCTGTCAGTTTTGGAACCGGGGTTTAAGTGATGTTTACCTCGTGCAAACCCTCAGCCGTTCCTACATTTTACGAGTGTCCCATCATCACTGGCGCAGTCGTTCCGATGTCTATTTTGAACTCGACTTTTTAGCCTTCTGTCGCGATCGCTGCTTACCCATCGCCTACCCCCTGCGAACCACCGACAACCGTCTCGCCGTCGAAATCAACGCCCCCGAAGGAGAACGCTACGCCGCCTTATTTGTCTTCGCCGAAGGCGACGTTCCCCTCGGTGATGTCAATCCTCAACAAAGCCAACTCCTCGGAGAAACCCTAGCCCGACTCCATGAAACCGCCCATCTATTTCGCAGTCGCTATCACCGAGAACCCCTATCCCTAGAGTATTTATTCGATCGCTCCCTCGATATCATCGCTCCCTTCTTCTCCGGGCGCGATCGCGATCGCGACTATCTCGAAACCGCCGTCGCCGACAGTAAAGCCGCCCTAGAGAACCTCCCCCAATCCGAACCCTACTGGACCATTTGCTGGGGAGATCCCCATAGTGGAAACGCCCATTTCACCCCCGATGGCCGCGTCACCCTCTTTGATTTTGACCAATGTGGCTATGGCTGGCGGGCCTTCGATGTGGCCAAATTCCTCCATATCGCCCTACGAACCGGTATTAGTCGCCACATCCGAGACGCATTTCTCCGTGGCTATGAAAGCGTCAGCCCCCTCGATGCGAGCGAAACCCAAAGGTTTCAACCCCTCACCCAAGCCGCCCATCTCTGGAGTTGGGCGATCGCCGTCAACAACACCATGATGAACAACTACAGTCGTCTCGACCATAGTTATTTTAGCCAACGTCTCGAACAACTCAAACTGCTACGGTCTTCTGATTGGGGACTGTTTTAACCTCAATCTTGCTCAAAAGCTTGTCAATGGATATCGGTCAAATGTTAAGTCTTCACTCTTAGCATTGAATTGTCAATCGCCAATTATCCATTATCCATTGCTGACAGTTCCCCAGTCCTCATCAACCCGTTGACGCGCCGCAATAAAATCCTCATGGAGTTGTTGCCAATCCACCGCCGTCGCTGGGCAACAGCTTATCATACGTCCCCCTTGCAGATGTAACACCATCGAGGCGAACTGACGCACCAGATCCAACTGATGATTGGCCATCACCAACATCATCGATCGCTCCTGAGTCAGCGACGAGAGTACCCCCATTAACATCTCAGCCCGCCCCACATCTAAGGCTGAGGTGGGTTCGTCTAACAGCAAGATTTGTGGTTCCGTGGCCAAGGCCCGAGCGATCGCCACCCATTGGCGTTGTCCCACAGACAACTGTAACTCCGTTTTTCCCAGCCAATCCGAGGGAATCTTGAGGCGATCGCACCAGCGATCCACTCGCCCTTGAATCTCCGCCGCCCCCAAGCCTCGTAATCGCAACGGATAGGCCATGGCCTCGTTGACCGTCATCCCCAACAACCTCGACTCTTGGGGAACCAAAACAATCTGACGGCGTAACTCCAAAATGGGTATTTCCGTCAGCCGGCGATCGCCCCAAAAAATCTCCCCCGCTGTCGGATCTTGCAAACGATTCAACAACCGCAACAACAGGGATTTCCCCGCCCCAGAAATCCCCACCACCCCCAAGCGATCGCCTGGGGTTAGGGCCACAGAAATCTCCTCGAGTAGCGTCAACCGTCGAGAAGCCGCCTGTAGAGAAACGCGATCGAGGGTTAAAGACATAGCAAATCCAGATACAATCGAGCCAACATTAAGCCAAATCGAGCCAATCCCTCAATCATGCCATGATCGCCGACCCCCTACCCACTGTTACCATTCTCGGAAGTCCCGTTCATCTGCATTCAGACTATAGCCAGTGGTTGCGATCGCAACTGACGCAACACCAGGGCCTGCATGTCGTGACCCTCAACGCCGAAATGACCATGCAAGCCCAACGCAACCCCCAACTCGCCCAAGCCATCCACAACGCCGAACTCGTCATTCCCGACGGCGCGGGAGTTGTGCTTTACCTAAAACTGATCGGCCAATCCCTCAAACGCCAACCGGGAATCGAACTCGCCCAAAACCTCATCTCGCAACTCTCCCCCCAAGAGACGGTGTTTTGTTACGGCGGTCAACCCGAGGTCATCCAACAGGCCGCCCGCAACCTACGCCAACAGTATCCTCAACTGAACCTCAGCGGCGTCTATCACGGCTATCTCAGCGACGACGAACATCAACAACTCCTACAAGCGTTGGACCAACAACAGCCAGCAGTGATTTTAGTCGGCCTTGGTGTTCCCCGCCAAGAACTTTGGATTCAAACCCATCGCCATCACTGTCCCCAAGCCATTTGGATTGGTGTGGGGGGAAGTTTTGACATTTGGGGCGGCGTCAAACCGCGAGCGCCTAAATGGATGGGCGATAATCATTTAGAATGGGCGTACCGACTTTACCAAGAACCCTGGCGCTGGCGTAGAATGTTAGCTCTACCCCATTTTGCCCTTAAAGCCTTGGCTGAAATTATCTTCAGCAAACGTAGATCCTCGACGTAACTCAAGCCAGTCTCATTCCGTTTTAAACCACTCCTTAGAGGTGTAAACGGGATGTTTGAGATAGCAAAATTTGGCAACAGGGGCTTCGATGGGACGTTCGTATCTTAATAAAAACTCTTCATAAAAAAACAATCAGGAGTAATTTTTTGTCGTGAAATTAGGTGACTGGATTGCCGTTATTTGCTTTATAATTGCTCTCGTCATTCTCTGGGAATTTCGTGAAGCGCTGCTGTTGGTCATGAGTGCCGTTGTCTTGGCGATCGCCCTCAACAGCCTAGTCTGTCTCCTACAAAATTGGGGAAAACGATTAGGGTTTCGACCCTCTAGGGAGTTGGCGGTTTTAATTTCTCTTATCCTCGTCGGTCTATTTGGAACTCTATTTTTCACCCTAGTCGCTCCTCCGTTTATTAATCAGTTTCAACAACTTATCGAACTTGCGCCCGTCGGCTTTCAACGATTTCTAAATTGGCTGGATCAAGTCCGTGTTTCTCCCCCCGTTTGGCTGAATCTTGACGAACTGCAACTCCCGAATTTCTCGGAACTAGCTCAACAAGTCGGTCCCCTAGCCCAGAATGTTGTTGAGAACTTTGTCACCTTCTTCTCCAACTCCTTGGCAGTCCTTTTAAAAGTCCTCTTTGTTTTGGTATTGACGGTGATGTTTCTCGTTGATCCCACCTCCTATCGCAACCTATTAATTCGTCTATTTCCCTCATTTTACCGACGGCGTGCCGATGAAATATTGACTCTCTGCGAAGAAGTCTTACTCGGTTGGATGGGAGGAATTGTGATTAACTCCATCTTCGTCGCCAGCTTCAGTGCCATTGGCTTAGCGATTTTACAAGTTCGCTTTGTGTTTGCCCATGCTCTCCTCGCCGGTGTCTTTAACTTTGTTCCTAACATTGGCCCAATTTTAAGTGTTATCTTTCCGATTTCTGTTGCCCTCCTCGATACCCCCTTAAAAGCCCTGGGAGTTCTCATTTTATATCTCGTCATTCAGAACGTGGAAAGTTACTGGTTTAGTCCCATGGTGATGCGTAAACAAATTTCCCTATTACCGGCGGTGACGTTAACGGCGCAAATCTTCTTTGCCACCTTTCTGGGCTTACTGGGGCTGATTTTAGCCCTTCCCTTGGCGGTGGTGACCAAAACCTGGTTAGAAGAAGCCTTTTTTAAAGATTTCCTCGATCGCTGGTCCGGAGATCCTCAGAACCAAATCTCTCGGCAAATGGTCGTCGTCGAAGAAGCGAAACTTTCCCCGAGTCAGCCGGAGATGCACTCTGAGACGACCCGAGACCCCTGGGATGCTTAAACCCGTTCAAGGTGACCCTTAAACTTGACGGTTCAACTTGACCGTTTAACTTGACAGTTGAGCAATTGGTGTTCTTAATATAAGTGTTCCTCATTTGTTCACAAGACCGGTTCATCAGACCGGTTCACGAGAACTTTGCCCGTTCGCACAGACCGTTCGCACAGATCACAGCAAAGTAAACCTGAAACTCATGCAATTCCTCAGACAACAGATTAAACACCAGATTGTTTTGGGACTCACGGCGATTGGCTTGGCCGTCACCATCGCCCCAGATGCCATCGCCAGCAGTCCTAGAGGCTATACCAAAGATAACGCCTCATCTCAGGTAGCAGCACGGTTTGACCAACGAGAAATTGACGCGAATCAGGTGATTGCGATCGCCGCCCCCGTCGGACGCACCAACGGCTATCAATTACTCGTGGTTGAACAACTTTCCAATCAGCGGCCCTGTTGGCAAGAAGAAGGAAGCAACCCCACCCGCGTCGACCCCTTACTGCTCAACTTTGACTTTACCGGAATTTGCGGTCGTGGCACAGACAGCAACGGTTACTCGATTCGGGCCGGAGAACAAGATCTCGGCGTTCAGTACAATCTACGAGTCGTCGAACGGGGTGGAGAACTGGTCCTGGTGGGGGTTCCCATCGGGGGCGATCGCAACTTACCCCGCCTAGAAATTGGCCGAACTCGGGGAATGGCCGAAGGGGAGTTTTCCCGCATTTACCTCGATTCCGGTTGGCGATTCACCCGCCGCACCTACCAAGGCCGAACCCTAGGCCATATCTACCTCACCCATGATTTAACCCTGGCCCAACTCGCCAACCAAACTCGTCCCGACTCTCCCAACCGCGTTCCCGAACCCTCTCGCGATCGCAGTCCCTCACCGCAAGAGACTGACCCATCAGAGACCTCCAACACCATCGAATTTGGCGACGATCCCCGTCGCAGCAGCCCCGCAGAAGACAATCGTTCTTCGGCGAACCCAGTTTCCCAACCCCTGCCTGACACCGACAACAGCCAAGCGAACACCCCCCAGGAACAGCCCTTCACGGCCCCCGTTCCCTCTCGGCAATTCCCGAACTCTCCCCTACCCGCCTTCCGCAACGACTCATAGTCACGCATCGTCTAGGAGTTGACTCGACGAGACGAGCGTTGTCGAACCTGTCGTTGCAAATACCGAAAATCCCGTTCCACTTCCTGGCGGAGACTGCGGTTATGAGGATCGGTTCGCAACGCTTTATTGAGATAAATCCGGCCCTTACGAAACTCCCCTTGCTCGATCGCCTGACGGGCCACCCGTTGATAGGTCACCGCTTGCCATTGACGCACCTCAACATCCACCGAGAGACGTTGAGATAACCCTTCCACTAGGGCGATCGCATGAGCAAATTTTCCCTGGCCCAGCAGCTTTTGCAGCCGATAGTAAGCCTGGGACTTCAACTGACGCTCGAAGGGGGACAGTTGGGGATGATGACAAAACGGAGACGCGGCCTGGGATGCGGCCTGGGATGCGGCCTGGGATGCGGCCTGGGATGCGGACTGGGATGAAGCGCGGGGTGGCGACGATGGGTTAGTCGTCGTCCTTGGGTTCTCCGGCGGTTGGCCTGGGGGGTTGCTTGTCGTTCTCGTTGTGGTTCTTGTCGTCCTCGGTGGCGGGGCCGTCGTCGGGACGGGGGTTTGAGACAGATCAGGATCTAGCCCCGACGCTGGAGTGGCTGAGTGGGGAACCACCTCCAACAGGACCTGATAGGCTTGATGCAAACGGACAAAGCGATCGTGCGAGAGTCCAGGATTGAGATCCGGGTGCAACCGTCGCGCCAAAGACCGATAGGAGGCTTTCACCTCCGCTACGGTGGCGTGCGGGGTTAATCCCAAAAGGCGATAACAATCGAGTAACTCCATGGAGGTTCAACGAACGCGCAACCCGAGCGCAACCCGAGCGCAACAAACAGCAAAAAAAAAGCAGACTTCCCCCGGATTGTAGCCGAGGGAAGCCCAGTTTAGCCAATTAGACCGGCTTTCCTTCCAGGACGCGATCGATCAAACCATAGTCCTTGGCTTGTTCTGCCGAGAGGAAGAAATCACGGTCCATATCCTTCTCAATCTTCTCAATCGACTGTCCCGTATTGGCCGCATAAATGCCATTCAACTGATGACGAATCCGTAGAATCTCCTTCGCCTCAATCTGAATGTCACTGGCCTGTCCACGGGTTCCCCCAGAGGGTTGGTGAATCATAATCCGGGAGTGAGGCAACGCCAGGCGTTTTCCGGGGGTTCCGGCGGCTAACAGAAACGACCCCATCGAGGCCGCCAGCCCCACACAAATCGTCACCACATCCGCCTTAATATGCTGCATGGTGTCATAGATGGCCATACCCGAACTGACCACACCACCGGGGGAATTGATATAGACCATGATGTCCTTATCCGGGTCTTCTGACGCCAAATACAGCATCACCGCAATCACTTGATTCGCCAGTTCATCATCAATATCCCGGCCAATGAAGATAATCCGTTCACGATAGAGACGGTTGTAGATATCAATCCACTGGGTATAGGTATCCCCAGGCATTTGATACGGAACTTTAGGCACGCCAATGGGCATTGGTTAAATTCTCCCTTAAAAAGACAGTTGCAGGCCCCACAGGGGCGTTAGGGTATAACGTCGGCTTAGAACAGATTAGGACAGATAAAGCCAAACTTAGGACACGCCGGCGAGTTCTTGGGTATGTTTATCACCTTTCTCGCTGACGAGAACCCGGTCAATGAGACCATACTCTTTAGCTTGTTCTGGAGTCATATAGAACAAACGATCCATGTCTTTGCCGATTTTCTCGACGGAATGGCCGGTATTCTGAGCAAAGATCTCCAACATGGTGGCTTTGTTGGCCAGGACTTCTTTGGCCCGAATTTGAATATCCGTGGCTTGTCCTTGGGCAAAGCTTTTTGGCTGTTGCAAGATAATCGAGGCATGGGGCAAACTGGCACGACAGCCGGGCGTTCCTGACGATAACAGCATCGCCGCCATACCCATCGCCGTTCCTAGGCAAATGGTATGAACCGGCGGTTTAATGTAGTTGAGGGTATCGCAGATGGCAAAGGCTTCCGTCTCGAAGCCGACGGGTTCCCCACCATAGTTGGAGGTTCCGGTGGAGTTAATATAGATTTTGATCGGCTTATCGGGATCATCGTACTGCAAGTACAGCAGTTGGGCGATGATCAACTCCGTTACCGATGAAACCAGGGGCATCCCCAGATAGACGATTCGCTCTTTGAGTAGCAGAGAGGGTAAATCTGGCGGCGGAGTTCGATTAGGGGAACTGCCGTAATACGGAGATTGGACAGCTTGAATCGGTAGGTTCATAGGATACTTCCGAGGCTCGGTAAATGTAGCTGCAATAGACTGTTTGCTTAGACTTGCTTAGACTCGCGTAGAGGGTGTGATTCAGCCTTTTATATATCTTAACGTCTTTGGGGGATCGGCTTGGGTCTCTAGGGCAGTTCCACAGAAGTGGGTTTGGCAATATGGGGCAATCCCCAGCCGAGTTTCTCCCGTAATACCCGGAAAAACTCCGTGGGACGCAGACGGACAAAACGGGCGATATAGTCGGACTTCTCGATGATGACGCGATCGTCGGGGAGGACGTAACAGCCGGCGTTACCGTCGACAACCATCATCATCCGTTCTCGGGTGGCGGGGAGAACTTGCACCCGTTCGGTATCTGAGAAAATCAAGGCC
This sequence comes from Phormidium sp. SL48-SHIP, assembly GCA_004299065.1. GTDB lineage: Bacteria > Cyanobacteriota > Cyanobacteriia > Cyanobacteriales > Geitlerinemataceae > Sodalinema. The sequence goes on from SIHH01000088.1 coordinate 12,683, forward strand.
CGCGAAGCCAGAGAATGGGGACAAATTGGCACAAGCTGAAGCACCTGCACGTTGGGGGTGATGACTGGCCCCCCCGAAGACAGGGCGTAGGCCGTTGAACCGGTGGGGGTTGAGACAATCACCCCGTCAGCGGCAATATCGACGGGGGAATGTTCGCCGACGATGACCTCAAAGTGGCACATACTGGTTAGGGGTTCGCGATGCAAAACCATCTCGTTGAGACAGAGGGCTTCCCAGAGAACAGTGTCCTGTCGCAGCACTCGCACCGTCACCATGGTGCGTTCTTCAATACGGTATTGACCCTTAAAGACCGCGTCTAAGGCACTGTCGAGTTGACTGAGATAGGTTTCGGTGAGAAATCCCATATGTCCCGTGTTGACGGTTAATAGGGGAATCCCGAGGGGCGCAACTTGACGGAAGGCGGCGAGGACGGTTCCATCGCCTCCTAGGACAATCCCAAAGTCAAAGTCTTTCTCAAATCCAGGGGGAACCAGTCCATGAATGGGGGTATGACAGACGGGACTGTCGGGTTTGGAGTGACCGAGGATACCGCCCATTCCGGTAGCAACCCGCACCTGGCATCCTCGGGCGGTGAGATCCTGTTCGAGTTGAGTCTTGACGCGACAGGCGGCGGGTTTAGCTTCGTTGTAGATAATGCCAACTTTCGGCACGCTCGGAGTTTACCTCTTAGTTGTACGTTCAGCAGTCAGGGGTGGGATCGAGGTGATCCCAGGCTATCTTCCCACGAATTTTCCCGAAGACAAGGTTTAGGTTTACCCTTGTTTGCAATTAATTTGCAATTAATCTGATGATTTGAAGGGCGATCGCTGCCGTTTTTTCCGCGCTTTGGTTTTTTCCTGTTCGTACTCGATTTCCTTGAGTTTCTTCATAATGCGACTGTGATATTCCTGTAGGTAGGCTTCGAGGGTCGTCATCTCGTTGGGGTTGATGTCGAAGACAGGATACACGTCATCCATGCTGGTGGCCAGGGGAGTCCCGGAGGCTAAGACTTCGGCGAAATAGAGGCGATCGGCGACGTTGGCGCCCCATTGGAAGAAGCGGGCCGCCCGACGGACGGTTCGCAATAAGCCCAGGGGAGCGCGGGTGATGCGGGCGGTTCGCCCTGAGAGTCGTTCGCACAGTTGGATGATTTCTTCGGCACTCCAGGCCCGAGTTCCGACGACGGGATAGGTTTGGTTGGCGGTTTCGGGCAGGCTGAGGGCCTTGACGGCAAATTTCGCGATATCTTGGGTGTTGGCGTAGGCAATGGGAGCGGCTTTGCCCGTTAGCCAAACGGGTTGGTTATCGAGTATGGGGATGGCATATTGTCCGATGAGTCCCTGCATGAATCCTGCCAGTTGTAGGACGGTGTAGTTGAGTCCTGATTCGGCTAGGAACCGCTCGGTACACCGTTTGATTTCCATGAGGGGAACATGGGGATACTGGTCGTTATTGAGAATTGAACAGAAGACAAATCGTTCAACTCCAGCTTGGTGAGCGGCTTGGATGAGGGCAACTTTGCCATGCCAATCGACTTCTTTGACGCTTAAAGAGTCGGTGACTCGGACGGTGGCGGCGTCGATGACATGGGTGATGCCGTCGAGGGCAGGCGGAAGGGTACTTGGATCGCAGAGATCCCCACGGACTAATTCGGCGCCCCATTTTCTCAGAAAGGAGGCTCGGTTGAAACTGCGGACAAGACAGCGAACGGAATATCCTTCGTCAATGGCTTGACGGGCAATTTGTCTTCCTAGGGTACCGGTGGCACCAACGATTAATAGGCTCAT
>SIHH01000433.1 GCA_004299065.1 Phormidium sp. SL48-SHIP
GGGAACAGGGGAAATCAGCAGCCGTTAATCGGGGTTAGAGGCCCGAGAAGTGGGGCAGGGTGGTTAGAAGGATGAAGATAGCGACGCTGACGATGATGGAGAAGGCGTAAAACTGCGATCGCCCGTTGGTGTTGTATTTGAGACTTTCGCCGCCAAAGACTGTGGCAAAACCGACAAAGTTCACTGCCCCATCGACGATATAGCGGTCTAGCCAGTACACGGCCTTGGAGATGCGATCGACGGCGAAGATGATGGTTCCTTTATAGAGTTGCAGGGTATAAAAATCATAGGCAAAGAAATCCTGAACCGCTTGGGAGCTGAGTTTAACGGGTTTCTTCCAGTTGGGATTGAGATACACCACCGCACCTAAACCCATTCCCACCAGACTCGACCAAGTGAGCAATACGGCTAGAGAACGATTTACCATGGCCCAGTCCGGGAGAAGCTGCCATTGAGCCAACAGTAGGGGCAGATGTAGGGTGACTCCGGTGAGGAGAGTCATGGGCAGAACCAGCAACCATAAGCCTTCGGAGGAGCGACGGGTAAAGTCGGTCAATTCGCCAGCAAACATCCGTCCAAAGAGGCGAGTCACACTAAAGGCGACGATGGCGTTCACGGCTAAGACGACGGCGAACAGTCCTGGACGAGTTTCCCAGAGCGCATCGGCAATCTGTACCAGGGACCAAAAGCCACCAAAGGGAGGTAGGGCAACGAGGGAGACTCCACCGACCATCAGGCAGAGTCCCGAGATGGGACGACGAGACCATAAACCGCCGTACTGGGTGAGGTCTTGAGTGATGTTATTGAGAACAATGCCCCCGGTACTCATAATCAGTAGGGACATCGCTAGGGCGTAGGTGAGGAGTAGAACGAGGGCAGCTTGAGTGGCCCCAATCCCCACGGCGATGAAGACAATCCCCAGATAGGCACTGGTGAGATAGGACAAGACTCGTTTAACGTCAATTTGGGCTACGGAAATGAGACTGGTTCCGACGGCGGTGGCGGCCCCGATGGCGAAGACGACGCTGGAGCCGAGGGGGGAAAGGGCGATAATGGGTTGAACTTTAATCAGAACCCAGGCCCCGGTGGAGACGACGAGGGTATTACGGAGGATGGTGGCGGGGTAGGGACCTTCCATGGCTTCATCGAGCCAGAGGTGGAGGGGAAACTGGGCGCATTTGGCGATGGGACCGGCCACTAGGGCCAGGGCCAGGAGGGTGGCCACGGTGGGGTCGAGTTCGACGGTTTCGGCCCAGATGGCGAGTTCGCTGAAGTTCCAGGTTCCTGAGAGGGGAAGGAGGGCGACGACGGCCATGAGTAGAATGAGGTCGCCGACTCGTTTGGTGAGGAAAGCATCGCGGGCGCCGGTGACAACGAGGGATTGGTTGTACCAGATGCCGACGATGAGATAGGTTCCTAGGGTGAGGATTTCTAGGATGACGTAGCTAAAGAAGAGGGAGTTACAGAGGACGAGGAGACACATTCCGGCCTCAAACAGTCCCATGAGGGAGTAGACTCTGGCCCAGCCCCAGTCCATTTCTAGGTAGGCGATCGCATAGATTTGCGCCAGGAAGTTCAAGCCGGTAATGAGAACGCAAGCCCCGAGTGCTACGGTGGAGACTTCTAAATCGAGGTTAATCACTAATCCGGGAGCGTTCAGCCACTCAAAGGAGAGGGCGTAGGGGGGCTGATTCCAGTTGTCGATCAGGGTGGTTAGACTATGTAGGAACGCCGTGAAGGTCATGAGGGCGTTGACGTATCCGGCGGGACGCGGACCGGTTCGGCGAATGAATCCGGGAGACCAAGGGAGGGCAAGTCCCGCGCCGATGAGGGTATAACAGGGAATGAGCCAGACGGTCTGGCTGAGAAAATCAAGCATAGGAACGTAACCTCAAGGTTTGGGGCTAGGAATCCCACCTCTCGGGGGGTAAACCGATGACATTTTAGAAAAATTTAATGGTTTCATCATAGACAAACTTCAATGGTTTGTCTATTTGTATAGAGATAAACAAATGATGCACAATATAATAAATTCTTATCTATCTGCCGAGCAAGTCCAGATCGGGCGGGAATTGGGGTAGGAACGGAGGAATGGAGGAGGGGTTTGAGGATGTTGGGG
>SIHH01000434.1 GCA_004299065.1 Phormidium sp. SL48-SHIP
AACATTTAAGAGTAAGTCGGCAGCGAGAAGAGTTTGCCAAAAGAGTGGCACTCCGTTTAATCCAATCTAACGATTTGGTGGCCTATGAAGACTTGAATGTTGCAGGGCTAGTCAAGAATCGCCATCTAGCCAAATCGATTAGCGATGCGGGATGGACGCTGTTTCGTCGTTGGCTCGAATACTTTGCCGACAAATACGGGAAGATAGCCATTGCCGTACCTCCTCACAATACCAGTCAAAACTGTTCGAGTTGTGGGGAAAAAGTGCAGAAAACGCTATCGACTCGAACTCATGTTTGCCCTCATTGTGGCTTGGTTGCCGACCGCGACACGAACGCAGCGATAAACATCCTTAAACTGGGACTGAGTAGGGTGGGGCGCACCCGAATTCACGCATCGGGAGAGACTCCCTCTTGGTTGGTTGGAGAAATCCTGTCAGCTAACGGAGACTCGTAGAACGATGAATCCCCCTGCCTTCAGGTGGGGGAGAACGTCAAGAACACCAAGCCATGGCACTAGCTATCGTAGTTGATTGTGCCATAGCCGGGGGCGATCGCCGGGGAGAAGGCAAGAGGGAACAGGGAACAGGGAACAGGGAACACCGGAACAGGGAACTGGATTAACTGTTGAGGAGGGTTTTGGCGGTGGTTAGGGCTTGGCGAACTTGGTTGAAGCCGGTTCCGCCAAAACTGTTACGGGCGGAAATGACTTGTTTGGGGGCGATCGCGTCGTAAATGTCCGCTTCAAACTTAGGATGTAACTGTTGCCACTCGTCTAAAGTTAAATCCTTGAGGAGTTTCCCAGCAGCGAGGGAGGTGCGCACCACTTTGCCCACTAAGTTATAGGCTTCTCGGAAGGGAACCCCTTTGGCGGCCAAATAATCGGCGACATCGGTGGCGTTGGAAAAATCTTCGGCGACGGCGGTTTCTAACCGTTCTTTGCGAAATTCTAAGCCGGATTCAAATAAAACGGTCATGGAATCGAGGCAGCCCTGGACGGTTTTGACGGTATCAAAAAGGGCTTCTTTGTCTTCTTGTAAGTCTTTGTTGTAAGCCAGGGGTAGGGCTTTCATGAGAACGAGCAGTCCCTGTAGATGCCCAAAGACGCGACCGGTTTTTCCGCGCACTAATTCGGGAATGTCGGGGTTCTTTTTCTGGGGCATGATACTCGAACCGGTTGAGCAATTGTCCTTGAGTTGCACAAAGTTAAACTCCTGGGATGCCCAGAGAATCACCTCTTCTGAGAGACGACTCAGATGCACCATAATTAGGCTGGCGGCGTTGACAAATTCGATCGCAAAGTCGCGATCGCTCACTCCATCAAGACTGTTGGCGTAGGGACGATTAAAGCCTAAGAGTTCTGCGGTATAATGGCGGTCAATGGGAAAGGTGGTTCCGGCTAACGCACCACTGCCTAGGGGGCAGATATTCACCCGTTCATAGACTTCTCCGAGTCGCTGCCAATCCCGTTGCAACATCTCGAAATAAGCTAGTAGATGATGGGCTAAACTCAGGGGTTGCGCCCGTTGTAGGTGGGTGTAGCCGGGAATTGGTGTTTCAATGTTTTGTTCGGCTAGGGTTAGTAATGCTTGTTGAAAACGGCGTACTTTTTGGCGAATGTCTTGGATTTTATCGCGTAGATAGAGGCGAGTGTCGGTGCCGACTTGGTCGTTGCGCGATCGCGCTGTGTGTAGCTTCTTCCCGGCATCTCCCACCAATTCCGTTAGCCGCCGTTCTACGGCAAAGTGAACATCCTCGGCATCGATGCCAGGGTTGAATTTGCCTTGGCGATATTCTTGACGAATCTGCTCTAATCCTGAGACGAGTTGTTCGGCTTCTTCTGAGGAGATAACACCGACTTTTGCTAACATTTTAGCATGGGCAACGGAGCCGGTCAAATCATATTCAATAAGTTCAATATCAAAGCCAATACTTGCATTAAATTCGGCGACAATGGGGTCGAGGGCAGATTCAAAACGTTGACTCCAAGTTTTAGGCTGGTTCATGAGAAGGGAATAGGGAATAGGGAACAGGGAACAGGGGGAAGTGCTAAGGGAATGGTTAACGTTTTTGTAGAACCACGAGGGTCATATCATCGTCGTTGGACTTGTGGG
>SIHH01000089.1 GCA_004299065.1 Phormidium sp. SL48-SHIP
ATGGCAAGCCTATTTAAAGTCTGAACAAGAACGAGAAGAGGTGTATCGTCGCCTTTTCTTAACCGATACACTCTAAACCGATGGGCTAAAATCCTGATTAGGATGGACCCACATCACAGTTCCAACCCAAATTAATGGTATCGGAGACGTATTGTTATGGTCAAAATAACAGTTGAGGCAATGCAACGGGACCTCCTGCACTATTTGCACCAAGTCGAAGCCGGTGAAACCTTGGTTATTGTGCGATCACATGAGGAGATCGCTGAAATCCGACCAATTCCCCCTCGTCAGCAATTGCGACCTTACGGATTATGTGCTGGAGAATTTGTAGTCCCTGATGATTTTGATGCTCCCTTACCTGACGATATCATCAATGCTTTTGAGGGACAATGAAAAGGGTCTTCTGGGTTCAAGGTGATAAGGAAAATTCATGGCGGATTACATCCGTTGCTGTAGGGGCGAAAAATTTTTCGCCCCTACAATTTTGTATACCTTAACCCCCCTATTATTGTACATCGCGATCGAGGCGATCGCTAACCCATTCCCGAATATCCGAATAGAGATAAAACGGCTCAGACACACTGGCGATGGTGGTTCCCTCCGGTAACGGGACGAGGCTGGGTTCCGGTAAAGCTGAGTTGACAACGGCGAACGCACTGGTGATAATTTGAGTCATGCGATCGCCAATCTCATCCGGCTGACAAGCCACGTCAATCGTGGCTTTAATATCCGATTTAATCGAAGGATTGCTGCGAACCAATTGACGATCTTCCTCCAAAACTTCCAGCAAACGAGATTTAGAAATCCCCTTAGCACCATGAATAATTTGATTGCGTTTAACACACCAATAATCCAATGCTTTCATCGCTGAAATCATATCCTTGGCGACATTAATTTGAGTGGCATTATTCAGTTGAAATTCAATTAACGCCTGTAAAAAATTGCGTTTTGTGGGACGACCTGGCAATTTAAAAAGTCTCTGAAGCGGCTTCTTCCAAGACCCCTTCACTAAACAGTGCTGTTTTTTGATATTTCCCACTAAACTAGACTTTCCCATCTCTCTCTCAAGCTGATAAAACCGATTGGCGAGTTGAGGATATTTAACCACTTCATCAGTGTTGAGATACCAATCATCAGGATAGTCCTCGCGATTAAAATAAGAATGTTCGTTTTTGGGATCGAGTGTTCGGATGAGATCGTGAATGATTTCTTCATAAAACAACCCCATACGGATTAAAAACTCGGCGATTCCATCAACGTCCCACAAAATACAGCATTGACTGTGAAGATTGAGCAAACGATACAGGGAATTTTGCGAATCACTATACTGATTCGCCAACTCAGAAAGAACATCTAAACGATTGTCATGTTCCTGTTTCGCACCCCGTATATCCAAATTCATCAACGCCACCGCTGTTCCCAACGCACGAACATTCACATCCACGAGTTCCCGACTGGCGTTCAACGCCTCACTGTTCTCAGTTTGTGAGGTTTCTAGGGTGGCTAACGTCTCTTTCCAATCTGATAATACCACTCGCGCTCCATCAAAATCCCATCGTTGCAGCAGTTGCTTCACCGTTTGATATTTCATGGTGCGTTGATACCGCCAATAGGAAACACGGCGACAAGGAGAGGGTTCCCCCTCTAAAATGAGTGTCGCCTGAAGTTCAGGTTCGAGGTAAATTTGCGTTTCAATTTGAGAGGAAATGGCTTGAACTCGTAATGCAGTTTGCATTTGCGGCGTTCCCCCTTTGATGCTGATGAGGGTTGTGAGATGGCGATCGCACTCCCGATTTAAAAAGCGGTAGTACACATCAAATAACGCATCTTGATCAACCGCAGACACCTCTTTAGGAATAACAACTTTCTCAATTTTAGGGCAATTTATCAGGGTTTCTTCCAGCCATTTTTTGAGAATCTCAAACAAATAAATGGTATCATCTCGATGCGGTGGCGTTTGGTCAGTGACAAAGCAGTAAATACGCTCAACCTTGAAGTGTTCAACCGCTGTTTTGGCGATTCCCCAGAAACGACCCGGACGAATGCGATCGCACCAACGTTCTGGATTGTCCTCATACGCTAAAAATAGCTGCTGTGTCAGCTCTCGAAAATCAAAGCGATACCTCTCATCAAAGGACACCTTAAGTTCCGAACAAATCGTTTCACAAATCAGTTGTTGACGTTGATTCCAAGTTGTCCGACGAGCCTCACCGAGTTCTCGAACCGTTTTCGTTAAATTCGGTTCATCCCGTGCAAATCCAACCGGTAAATAGTCAGAAATCGGGGGTATCTGAACCGTGATATCCGACGTTCCCATGTTGGCGATTAAGATGCCGTTTTTTGGTGTTGTCATGGTTTTTACCGTAATAATACCTGAATCGTGAAATCCTATCGCTTACCAAACCCGGTCAAACTCGCTGATGTCATCAAGAAATCGCAAAAACTCCTGTTGAATTGCCAAGTCATTTCCAGTCGCCTGTAAATCCGGGAAAATTGTCACAAACTCAATAAACCCCCGCTGGATTAACCGTCCATCTCGTTTAACATACCAAGGATACATCCGTTGCCAGATTCGCCCAATTTGGTTCAGTTTGCCCGTCAAATGCGTGTGTTTAATACTACGATGAGAGAGAGAATCCTGCTCTTGGTGAAACCAATCCAACGCCGTGCTAATTGCCTCCCTATCATCATCAAATCGCGCCCAAACTTGAACCCGGTCAGGATGCCAAGCCTCGCGCCAATTTGCACCACGAATATCGAGCCGTTGTCCCTCATCTTGGGTGACCCAATCTTGCATCGGTTGATACACCCCCCGCATAAAGTAGCGGCGAATATCATCGAGATTACGGAAGGGTTGATACAAGCCGCGTTCCCGTCCTAAAAACTCCCAGTGACAGCCAATATCTCGTCGGTAATCTTCATCTGAGAAGAAGCGGCGATGGCTGGCCCGCCGCCAAGACTTACCAAAACCGCCTAGCATCATCGAAAACTTAATAAGGCGAATCACGAAGGTTCTCAACCGCTGGCGACGTTCCTCATCCCGGACATTGAGGAGTAGAACGTCTAGCTGACCCTCCTGGAGTTTAAACCATTGAGGTCCCTCGTCAAGTTGGCGGCGATCGCACCGAAACGCAACCCCCAACTCGCCCATCACAGAGCCGTCACGCCCCGCAAACCCACCCCAAAGGCGTTTTGTGATGGTTTGAGCGATTTCCGCCGTCGTAACGCCACCCAGCAGCCGCAACGTGTGACCTCGTAACGCCGCCTTAAACAAATTAGGGCGAAATTCACCATCACCATTGACTCGCCGCGATATCAGTCCCTCTCCCCGTAGGCGGATGCTGAGTAACCGGGGGACTGTCGAGTCCATCACATGACCATATCCCGCACTGACGCGAGAGCCAATCCCATACCCCAAGGCTGTTTCCCAAACCTGCCAAATGTCGGCCCATTCCGCCTCAGAGAGCGGTTGATTACTCGAAATCCCGAATCGTAACGTCGGCTGAAACAGCGACATCATAAAAAAGGCACTGTGGGCCGCCTGTTCCTCCACCTGCCAATTTTGCTGGGGATGAACCAAATCCACAAGGTCGCTTTTATCCTTCCAATGATTAACAGGATAGGCCCCATGAAAACGAAGAATCCCCGGTTGAGTCTGTCGTGTTCCATCAACCACCACCTCACCACCGCAATACTGGAGAATGCGCTGGGGAAACACCTGCTTACAGGCGCGCCGAAAGGCCCCTTTCATACTCGAACCGGGATAAAACGGGCAACCCGTACCACTAATTACCGGGCGAATAATGCTATCATCCTGGCCGCTATTGGTGACAAAGCGCCAGCTAATTTGATACTCCTTGGTTTTGACCCCTTCCGGGAACTCAGGAGCGTCTTGTAATGCGCCCCGCAACCACTCTTTCACCCAAATATAGGCTTGATTATGGGCGGCATCGTCTCCTTTTAGGTCGGGATTAATGCGTTGAACTTGAGAGCGTCCTTCAATTTGGGCGCGAAAGGCTAGGGGAACTCGGTCAGCATTCATAATGACGTTAAAGGATAAAGGATAAAATTTGGAGATCCTAGAATGGAGACGGATAAAAAGGGTCTTCTGGGTTCAGTGTAATCCGCCAAAAATATGGCGGATTATATCTGTTGCTGTAGGGGCGAAAAATCCCCTCCTGGGAGGGGCTAGGGGTGGGTTCCTCTACAATTTTGTCTCCCCGGCAATAAATTACAGCCTATATTCTAAAGACCCCACAAAAATTGCCAACCCTGAGAATAAATGGGGGAATTAGGATTTGTAGCGTTGCGTCCACCAAATAGCACAATCGCAAAGTTGGGTTAGGATAGCAAGGGCAATTTTGCGATGGTCTTGGTCGAACTCCCAGAGATTAGTGGCATCGTTGGGTAGGGCAATTCCTGCATCTTGAAGAATCGTCGCTAAGGTGTGCCACATCGCTCGCCAGTATGCCGCTTTGTCGCCATCCAAGCGATGCTGTTCCCCCCAAAATCGTTCTAAGCCAAACGCAACAGTACTACGCATTTTATGCACTTGATTGAGAACCTCATTATCCAACTCTTTCCGTTGAAACACCAAATCGTGAGCGTAGCGGTCAAGGGAATAGGTTTCCCAGCCAACCTCCGGGGACTGATTCGTCGTGGACGTCGCCTGAGACATTTTCTTCTTGTTCTTTTTATCTTTCGGTTTAGCCATGATTTTAAGACCTGTCGATTCAAACGGTAACAGCATTAAGTTTGGGGCAATTGACGATGAAGCCTGACCCAACAGTGACCGAAGCCAATCGACTCCAACCCCCCAAAATACATCTCATCTTCATTGATGGTGTTGTCCCCAAACGGCGGCCAGTCTCGTAACTCCTCCTCCCGCCGTAACGCCACCGGAAAGACCATAATTGTGCTTTCAGGTAACGCTTCCGTATTAAAAAATTGACCCCCCTCCACCTTTTTTTCCTCATCGCAGAGTTTGACCCGACTTTGACGATAAAGAGCCATATCATGAATCATCCCGATTTCATCGTCCGCCACGATGACCGCCGGACGTTCCTTTCGATCTGGAAACCAATCCTGCAAATTGTCTTTCGCACCGAGTTTGAGAAAACCAAAGTTGAAAAACAGCTTGTACTGACCATCAATCTGTAGCGCGTTGAGGCTGTCAGAGGCGGTGTAAAGGTCTGGTAATTCCGCACTTATTCCCGTAATGCGTTTATAGCGTTGCAACAGACGTGGACAACTGACCCAAACCACCGGTTGACCGGGACAAAACACCGGAAGCCAGACGATGGACGCATACTCAAACTTCACCCGAGATTCGGTGGTACTGTCGGGGACTCCCGGTTCGGCTTCATGTCCATACCAGTACTGTTCATCTTGGCCGTCCTGAAAGCGCATTTCCGCGCGAAAGCGACCGCGCAGGGAACTTCCGGGGATAATCCCAGTTTGACTGAAGGGGTCACGAAAAATCAAATTGAGATTACCGCTTTCCTCTCCAGCGGTGGCGCCAACGTGGAGGGGAGACAGGGTTTCGATAATTCCGTAAGCTTTTTGATACATTAGTGTTATGTGAAGTCGTGTTTGAAGGGGTACTGCAATAATCGTTGAAAGGACTACAAACCAGTAACATTGAGAGGGAGGCCAAGGCCACAACCGATGTGCTTGAGGCTATATCCTTCCTTGGGATACCAGGCTTCGGGACTCTCCCACCAGGTCTGGTTGAGAGGGTCATCGAAGATGTACACAGCACCCGCCTTGACAGCGTAGCGTCCTCGTCCTAAGCGTCCCGTGTCCCGGCTTCCGTCCGCTTTGCTGCGTCCACCGGCGCGAAAGCGAAAGGGAACGGCTTTGGCGGTGAGTAACCATCGCGGTTTGGGGAAATCGGGATGTTGGGAGTAGCGGTGAGAGAGACGATTCGACCCCCAAACTCCTGGGGTGAGGAGAGCGAAACTGCGGCGGATGGGTTGTTGTAGCAGGGAGACCAGGGGATGGCTATCCTTGAGTTCGTGAGATTCGATTTCGACGAGATGGTTTTCGCCGCCAAAACGATACCATCCCGCTTCCAAGGGAACGGTGGAGAGGTACAGAAGACAGGCGTTGTCATCGAGTTGGACGGCGTTTTCGAGAAATAAGCCGTCTTTGTCGCGAACACATCGTTCGTTGGCTTTCAAGCGAGGATGAAGCATGGAGAGATATTTCCAAGGCTCTTTGGCGACGGCATTTTGTTGTAATAAGGTCTGGGAATCTTGGTTCCAGGCGGATAGTTTTTGCCATTTAAATGCGGGTATCATCTCAGAATCGGGGTTCGACTGTTGCCAGCCGTTGTCGTGCAGTTCCCAGGTGTTGACCTCGGCTTTGCCAATCATCTTTGTCGAAGGGAGCGGCACGTAAAACTCTTGGGAGGCTTTAAATTCATCTAGGTTTGCCCAAAATGGACCGGCGACAAAGAGATTTTGGCTCAACTCATCTTGACTGGCAAAATTTTGGGATTTGTTGACGCTAAAGATGAGTCCAGAAAGGGTGTAGGCATCGGGAGGAAATTTAGTTTGAGCGCGTCCAACGAGGTTTTCTGGGGAGAGAAAGCCACCGGCGCTGGCGTAGAGGAAACCCAGGGGTTGAATGGTGATGAGATAGCGAAACATAATTGAGGGATAGAGGGGGAAATCAGGTCAATTTAAGCAGGTTAATTTAATCGGGTTAATTTAACGACGGAAATGCCAACCGATGGACACCAGTTCGTCAAACCAGTTGATGAAGGCTTGCTGTACGCGATTTTGAGTCCAGTGAGGGGGTGGGTTGGTTTCAAAGAGTTCTTGGAAGAGGTAATCGCCTAATTTTCCGGGTTCGAGGTGGGTGAAGGGAGCGCACGTTGGCTTAAAATAAATGTTAGCCAGGGCGATCGCGATCGCCACATCGCCATGACCTGACCGTTCATCCTCCCACTCCTCTGAATCGAAGTCGTCTGAACGGGAACTGGTGGCGATCGCATGTCGTGCTTTCAGTTGCGCCATATCGTTATACAAATGTCCCCAGTTTTGTCCACCATCGCGATCGCAATAGCAGTCAAGAATCGAGAGATAGGACCAAGGACAAGTCCATTGCACAAACTGGCCGCTATTAAAGACCACGCGCAGAGTGAGGCGATCGCGTCCGAGGTTCTTAGAGCGTCTCTCCGCTTCCCGACAATGCTGTAAAATATCCCGTTGTGGGACGCTATGACCCGCCCAAACAAAGCCAACACTCAGACCAATCTTTTGACCATGTTCTTGCCATTTTTCCGGAAGGTGTTGCAGCCAATTCCAGGAATTGACCTTTAAGGTTTGGGTCGCCTCATGTAAGGCGTTCCCGGTTAAATCAGTCGTTCTATCGTACACGACCCCGAGGAAATCATCCCCACCCGCATAAATAACACGACCGAGCGATTTAGGAAAATTTTGCTCGAATTGTTTGCCCCAATGTCGCATTTCCTCGCTAAAGTCTTTCAAGGTGCGATCGGCATTTTCCCCATCTCCCAATTGCTTGAGATGGTCGCCGACTTTATCGCCATCCCCCATAAACCAACCCGTCCAGCGTCCGGGGGTTTGGGTGTCCGGGTTCGGATGTCGGATAACATCGGAGAAATTTCGCTCTAGTCTGGGGAAGTCGTCGCCGATTTTTGCAGCAATTTGAGGATGAGTGACCAACCGTTTGACCAGTTCGGGAATACTGACCCGTTCTGAAGCGTCTAGGAATTTTCCTTCTGGGATTTCGTCGCGTCTTTTTCCTTCCAAAACCGCTGCAAGTTGCTGGTAAAAGTGAGCGATGGTGTCGTGTTCTTCTCTGTAGCGTAAAAACTTGGGATTGCGGCGAATTGAACCGAGTTCGTTCCAGGCGATCGCATCAGTTCCCGATAAACTCGAACTTTCACCAATCCAATTGACTGCACTCCAATCTCGCCCCAGTTTTCGTCGTTCCAAGTCATACATCGCCTCAGAAATGCTCTCGCCCCAACCCCAGAAAATTTCCCAACTGTGGTGTCGCCAAAGCGTCCATTCTCGCTCCCAGTGATAGTTATAATCGCCCAGTTTTTCCTCAACCCAATCTTGACAGTCTTTTAACAAAAGACTCCAACCATCAAATAGGGCTTTACGAATGATATCTTCGGGTAAGATCCCTTTAATTAAGATACGGTTCGGAAGTCCTTTTGTGGTCTTAGGGTCGCCAGGACAAATCACCGAAATTGACTCGCTCTGTGCTTCCGCTGCGTTGGTAATTTGTCGGCTGAGGTAGGAGAGAATTAAAGACGCACCGTAGAGATCGCGCAGTTTACGGGATTTTTCGATGAATCCCTGAACAGGAGCAAATGTGGTAGCAGTATATCCAGACATAACGCCAATAGAATTGGGGAACACTGTTGTTTAAAGAACCTGTTTAAAGAACCTGTTTAAAGAACCTGTTTAAAGAACCTGTTTAAAGAACGCCGGAAGACCACTTGACCACCGCATAACGGCTTGAGGTGAGTCGTCGCAGACAGTCATGAGCAAATGGGCCGCGTTCAGGTCTGATGATGACGGGACTTCTGGAACCTTAATCTATCTCTCAGGAAAATTGCCAATCGTTTACGAAAAACTGCCCTGATTGTCATAAATATTAACATCAAGACGCGAGATTAAGGGAGACTTCGCAACCAATGGCTGGGGAGATTCACCGAGCGAAAGAGATGTTGTGTAGGAGCCGTTTCCCCCTGTCGCCTGTCTAATTGGGGTTATGATTTTTATAGCTGTCACGGACTGGCCGTTGCCCGTTCAACCGGACGATTCAGCAGCGGAACCTGTCAGTGACCATTAAGCTTAAAATGTCCAACAGAGCGGTGACAAGATGTCCCCCTCGACGTTTGTTTGCAGACCTAAGCCAAGTATTGAGACTTGAAACTCGCTAATTGAGAAGTAATTTCAAGAGTTTTCTATTATGCTGTAGTTAGATATCTCCCGATTAGCGCGTTCCTATGTCTAGTTCCTATGGTAATGACAATTTGGCGGCCCCTGAGTTAAGAGCGGCGATTCTGCCTCATCCCCTGGTGATCGCTCCTGATGCGACCGTCGGCGAGGCGATCGCCGCCATGAGCGGTTTTCCCGATTCAGGAGCCTCAGACTTAGACCGCCACGGCGATCGCCCCGCGTCTTCGAGTTGCGTTGTGGTTGTGGTGAACACCGATCAGATTGTTGGTATTCTCACCGAACGGGATATTGTTCGTTTGAGCGCCCAAAACCAACTGTTTGATCATCTCCCGGTGCGTTCGGTCATGACTCAGCCCGTCGTGACCCTGAAAGAGTCAGAGTTAACGGATATCTTTAACACTCTCAGCGTTTTACAACAGCATCGTTTGCGCCATTTGCCCATTGTCGATGACCAAGAGCGCCTCATTGGTCTGATTGGCTACGAAAGCCTGCAAAAACTGACCCGTCCCGTAGATTTGATGCGATTGCGGTTGGTGGGGGAAGTGATGACCCGCCATGTCATTACCGCACCAGCCGATCGCCCCCTCCTAGACATCGCTCAATTATTGGCGCAAAACCGCATCAGTTGCGTGGTTCTGTCCCAGCCCCACCATCCCCCCGATACCGCCAGAGAGCGTCCGGTGGGCATTATCACCGAGCGGGATATTGTGCAATTTCAAGCGGTCGGAGGGAGTCTCACCGAAACCCGCGCCCAAGCGGTGATGAGTTCTCCCCTGTTTACCGTTCACGCCGATGACAGCCTCTGGGCCGCCCAGCAACAGATGGAGGAACGGCGGATTCGGCGGGTGGTGGTCACCTCAGATGAGGGGGAGCTAGTGGGACTTGTCACCCAAACTACCCTTCTACGGGCGTTTAACCCCATTGAACTCTATTATTTGGCAGAAAACCTCAAACAGCAGGTCAACCGCTTAGAAGCCGAAAAACTGGCGCTGCTGGAATCTCGTAACCGGGAACTGCAAGTCGAGGTGGCGACACAAACCCAGAGGATTCAATCTCAAGCCCAGCGCGATCGCCTGCTGCTGCATATTTCCACAACCATTCGCAATTCCCTAGACTTAGCCACCATTCTCCAGACCGCCGTGGATGAAGTGCGGCAGGTGTTGAGCTGCGATCGCGTCATTATCTACCAACTTGAAGACAATTTGAACGGTGTCGTCATTGCCGAATCGATTATTGCTGGCGGTCGGTCCGTGTTGCACAGTGAAGCCAATGACCCCTGTGTGACGCCAGAGTGGCTCGAACCCTATCGCCAAGGTCGCGTGCGGGTGGTGCGAGACATTTATGATGAGTCCATGACCCTGTGCCATCAGGAGCTGTTATTGAGCTTTGATATTCGGGCTAAGCTGATGGTGCCGATTGTCGTCGATGAGCGCCTCTGGGGGTTGATGATCACCAGTCACCGAGATCAGCCCCGAGATTGGCAAACCGGGGAAATCGAACTCTTGCAGGCCCTCTCGATCCAATTGGCGATCGCCCTCAAACAAGCCACCCAACATCAACAACTCCAGAACGAGATTAACCAGCGCCAAACCGCGCAACTGGCCCTAGCATCTTTAAATAGCGAACTTGAAAGCCGAGTCGAGCAACGCACCGCCGAGTTACAAGCTCGCGAAGCCCGCTATCGTGGCCTCATGGAAGGCGCGAGTGATGCCATTCTCCTAGCCAGCCCCGATGGCTACCTCCTCGAAGTCAACCGCGCCGCCGAAGAGTTATTTGGCTACTCCCGCGAGGAGTTCAACGGAGAGGGAACAGAGCGATCGCCCCTACATTTCAGCCAACTCCATCCCCCCGAGGAATTAGACCGCATTCTCAAGGATTTTGAGCGGATTTTTGAGCAAAAACAGCTTTGGGTCTTAGATACCCGGATTCTCAAGGCCGATGGCTCAGAGATTCCCGTTGATATCTCAGGAAGCCTGATTAAAGTGGGCCAGACCCATATTGTCCAAGGGATATTCCGGGATATTCGCGATCGCGCCGCCTTTGAGGAAAAACTACGCAGCAGTGAAACCGAGTTACGCAGCGTCTTTGAAGCCATGGGGGATCTCATTTTAATCATTGCCCCCGATCGCGATGAAGTGCGAGTGATGCCCACCCGCCACCAAATGCTCGACCCCCAAGCCACCGAGATTCTCAATCAAACTCTCGATTTTCTATTTCAAGAAGAATCAAAATCCCGCAGTCAATCGCCGATTGTGGAAGCCTTAACCACGGGAAAAACGGTGTCATTTGAGTATCAAATCGACCTGGAGCATCGTAGCATCTATTTTGAAGCCAGTATTTCTCCCATGAGCGATCGCCAGGTGATTTGGGTCGCCCGGGATATGACCAAACGCCAACAAGCCGAGGCGGAAATTTCCCAACTCTCCCAACGGCTCAAAATTGCCTTATCTTCGGGAAACATCGGCTTTTGGGATTGGGATATTCGCCAAAATCAAATTACTTGGGATGGGCAGATGTATGCTCTCTACGGGGTTAATGATTCGTTAGAGTCGTCGAACCCAGAATCCGTAGTCACTTACGAAGTTTGGGCTAATGGCGTTCATCCCGACGATCGCCAAGCCGCCGAAGACCTCCTCCAGAAAGCCGTTGTAGGGGGAGCCGACTATAACACGGAATTTCGCGTCCTGCATCCCGATGGCAGCCTCCACTATATTAAAGCCTCTGGGTTAGTGGTTCGGGATGAAGCCGGTCAGCCAAGCAGCATGATTGGGGTGAATTTAGATATCACCGACATCCGCCAAGCTCAAGCCGCTTTACAAGCCAGTGAAACTCGTTTTCGGCGTGTATTTGACTCCAACGTAGTGGGGATGATGTTTACCAATTTTGCCGGAGACATCATCGAGGCGAATGATCGCTTTTTAGAGATGTTGGGCTATAGCCGCGCCCAAGTCGAGGCGGGTTTAATGAACTGGTCAGAAATCACCCCCCCTGACTATCGAGAACAGGATTTGCAGGTGATTGAACATCTACGCCAATCGGGATTTATTCACCCCTTTGAAAAGGCGTATCGGCATCACGATGGACATTTGGTGTTTGTGTTAATTGGGGTAGCAATGTTATCTCAAACCGATGAGAGTTGCGTTTGTGTAGTGGTGGATATTAGCGCCCAGAAAGCGGCACTTCAGGAACGCACCAAAGCAGAACAGGCTCTGCAAGAAAGTAAACTGCGCTTAGAACTAGCTCTCGACTCGGCCAATACAGGACTCTGGGACTGGAATATGCAGGCCGGGACCATGTGGTTTAATAAACCATGGAAATCCATGCTGGGTTATGAGGAGCATGAGATTGAGAACAAGTTGACGGAGTGGGAAAATCGGATTCATCCTGACGATTTAGGCAAAATTCACGAGGACGTAGAGCGACATATTCAAGGGCAAACGGAGCTATACTGTAATGAACATCGTGTGCGTTGTAAAGATGGTTCCTATCGCTGGATTTTAGCCCAAGGGCGCATTGTAGACCGGGATGCTGAGGGACAGCCCCTGCGGTTTATCGGCACTCATACCGATATTAGCGATCGCAAAAAAGCCGAACAAACCATTGAGCAGCAAGCGCAACGAGAACGGCTCTTGCGAGAGACCAATCAACGCATCAGTCAATCCCTGGATTTACCCACCATTTTTGACACCGCCTGTCGAGAGATTAACAATTGTCTCAACGCAAGTCGGGTGGCAATCTTTAAGTTTCATTCTAACTCTAGTCGCCATGAGGGTGAGTTTGTGGCCGAGTCGCTGACGAATCGTTTTCCTTCCTTGCTCGGAGTTCATCTCCAAGATTATGGTTTTGGGGAAAACGATGCCCGTCTCTACGCTCAGGGACGGTACAATCTCGCTGAGGATATTGAGAGCAGTACCGTTAAAGACCCTGATATCCGGCTATTATGTCAGTTTCAGGTACGGGCTAACGTGGTGATGCCGATTCTCTGTCAAGATACCTTATGGGGACTATTGTGCATTCATCAATGTGATGGCCCTCGCTCTTGGCAACAGTCGGATCTTGATTTGGCGCAGCAATTTTCACTCCAGTTGGCGATCGCCATTCAGCAATCCCACCTATTTGAGCAGTTGCAACAGGAACTCAGCGAACGTCAACAGGCCCAACAACAGCTTACTCAACGCAACGAGGAACTCATCCGCGCCACTCGCCTCAAGGATGAGTTTCTGGCCAACATGAGTCATGAACTACGCACCCCCCTCAACGCAATTCTGGGAATGACCGAAGCGTTGCAAGATGAGATCTTTGGCCCCGTGACTCCCCGACAAGAAAAAGCCCTAGAAACCATCGATGGGAGTGGATCTCATCTGTTGGCGTTGATTAATGATGTATTGGATGTGGCCAAAATTGAGTCGGGCCAGGTGGACTTAGACTGTTCTCCCACGGCGATCGCACCCCTGTGTCAATCAAGTCTCACGTTTGTCAAACAGCAAGCTCTCAAGAAGCAGATTCAACTGACCGTCGATATCCCCGCCAATCTGCCGGATATTGTCCTCGATGAACGACGAATTCGCCAAGTCTTAGTTAATTTGCTCAATAATGCCGTTAAATTTACGCCCGAAGGGGGACATATTACCCTACAAGTCACATTAACGACTCCCGGTTCTGAAGCCGAAGACCGCCGCTATCTCCGCTTTTCCGTCATCGATACGGGAATTGGCATTACCCCCACCAATATCAAAAAACTGTTTCAACCCTTTATACAAATTGATAGCGCCCTCAATCGCCAATATGAAGGGACTGGCTTAGGGTTAGCGTTGACAAAACGCATTGTTGAGTTACATGGCGGTGAGGTGGGAGTCACCAGTGAGGTAGGAGTTGGCAGTTGTTTCACGCTCGATTTACCCTATCAGGCGAGTGTCAGACTTCCCAATACCTCAACCTCTCATCCAAGCAAACCCTCTAACTCAATTGAGCAGACATCAACCGAGTCTCCTTTAATTTTGTTAGTCGAAGATCAAGAGGCCAATATCAACACCATGTCGAGTTATTTAACCGCTAAAGGCTATCGTTTGGAGCTGGCCAAAAATGGTCAGGAGGCCATTGATCAGACTCTGGCTCTATCCCCGAATCTAATTTTAATGGATATCCAAATGCCGGGAATGGACGGCTTAGAGGCGACACAACGCATTCGCGCCATGTCTCAGTTTCTCTCCACTCCCATTATTGCTCTGACGGCTTTGGCCATGGAAGGCGATCGCGATCGCTGTCTAGCCGCCGGAGCAACGGATTATTTAAGTAAGCCCGTTCGACTCAAACAACTCGTCGCCATGATTCAACAATACTTAACCCCGAATAACTGATAACAATCAGCAGCTATTTCTTGCCTAATTTAGATTTCCCTCCTCTCCCCTCCTCTCCCCTCCTCGTGTCATGGCACCTCCCCTCC
>SIHH01000435.1 GCA_004299065.1 Phormidium sp. SL48-SHIP
TAAAAACCCCCCAGTCTCATTCAAAAACTGGGGGGTTAAAGTTTAACCTAAGCCTATCTACAGACTCGGCACAAACTGTTCTTTCTCAGGAACATGGGTGTATTCCGCCACAATCTGCCGGAACTCTTCCCCGTCGATGGTTTCCTTCTCCACCAACAGATCCACCAGACGATCCATCACAGCGCGATTGTTACGAATCAGACTGCACGCCTCCTCATAACATTGTTCCACGATCGCCCGCACCTGAGCATCAATCCGAGAGGCGATATCCTCCGAATACTCCGAGCGTGTCATCAAATCACGACCTAAGAACACCTCAGACGATTGACTCTCCAGAGACATCGGACCGAGATCCGACATTCCGAACCGGGTCACCATCTGACGAGCCATATTCGTCACCTGTTGCAAGTCATTCCCTGCCCCAGTGGTCACTTCAGCATCACCGAAAATCACATCTTCAGCGGCACGTCCGCCTAAAGCCCCGGCAATACGAGCGCGAATCTGAGAACGAGAAATTAGGGTTTGGTCTTCCGAAGGGACAAACCAGGTCAGACCTCGGGCCTGGCCACGGGGAACTAGGGTGACTTTCTGCACCGGATCATGGTCTTTAACCAGGGTTCCCACCATGGCATGGCCCACCTCATGATAGGCAATCAGACGCTTGCTCTTACTATCCACCAGCGGCGTTCCTTCCATCCCGGCCACGACACGGTCCACCGCATCGTCAATCTCAGCCATGGTGATGGCGTCCTTGCGACGACGCGCGGTGAGGATGGCGGCTTCGTTGAGGAGGTTGGCTAAGTCAGCCCCCGTGAAACCAGGGGTACGACGGGCGATCGCCTCCAAAGACACAGACGCCGCTAACTTCTTATTCCGAGCATGGACATCGAGAATCGAGAGACGACCGCGAATATCCGGGGCATCCACCGACACCTGGCGGTCAAAGCGACCGGGACGTAACAGTGCCGAATCCAGGACATCGGGGCGGTTGGTTGCCGCGATAATAATAATTCCCGTATTGCCCTCGAACCCATCCATTTCCGTCAGGAGTTGGTTCAGGGTTTGTTCCCGCTCATCATTACCACCACCGATGCCAGCACCCCGTTGACGACCGACGGCGTCAATCTCATCGATAAAGATGATACAAGGGGCATTTTCTTTGGCTTTCTTGAAGAGGTCGCGGACGCGAGACGCACCCACCCCGACGAACATCTCCACAAATTCTGAACCGGAGATGCTAAAGAACGGCACACCCGCTTCACCGGCGATCGCTTTCGCCATGAGAGTTTTACCGGTTCCCGGAGGACCAACTAACAGTACCCCTTTCGGAATCCGCGCACCTACAGCGGTGAAGCGTTCGGGTTTCTTGAGGAAGGTCACAACTTCTTGTAATTCCTCTTTGGCTTCATCCACACCCGCTACGTCATCGAAGAGAATGCCGGTTTTGGCTTCCATTTGGAAACGAGCCTTCGACTTACCGAAGTTCATCGCTTGTCCCGGACCACCGGGAGCGTTACTCGAACGACGGAAGAGGAAGAACAAACCCGCAATCAGTAGAATCGGGAAAATGAGATTCCCCAAGACACCCCAGATAGCTCCATCATTGCGAGGGGGATGGGTATCGAGGCTAACATTGGCTTCCCGCAGTCGCGTAATCAGTTGCGGGTCATTGGCGGGAAGGTCAACCCGCAGCCGTTGCAGACGATTGTCCAGGTCAAAGTCCTGAGCTTCTACAATGGCAGTCCGTCCACCTTCGTAGAGGTCAACACTGGTCACCCGCCCTGAATCGAGATAGTCGAGGAAGCGACCATAGCTCATGCGCGTTGTGGCAGTATTACCGCCACTGGTGACGGCTGAGGACGAGAAGGCCCCCTGCCAAAGAAAGAAGCCAATTACCAATAATGGCATAGCCCACAGCAGGGCGACTCTCCAAGAAAATTTCATAATCAGTTATCTCCGATTGCGGCAACGATTATTTTTAGATGCGTTTTCATTTCATAATCTTAACTAAATGTAACATAACTTCTGGAAAAGGGGGAAGAGAAGGCAAGAGGCAAGAGGCAAGAGGCAAGAGGCAAGAGGCAAGAGGCAAGAGG
>SIHH01000090.1 GCA_004299065.1 Phormidium sp. SL48-SHIP
TCGCAACAGTTACGCAAAGTCCATTTGAAGTATGAGGGGACCGATTCGGCGTTGATTGTGGATTTTGCCACAATTCCCGAGATGCGATCGGCGTTTGAAGCCCTGTATCGTCAACGCTATGGCTTTGTCATGGAGGCTAAACCCCTGGTGGTGGGTACGGTGTCCCTGGAGACCGTTTGGCGGGGCGATCGCCCGGCTGAACCCCAGCTAACCCGTCAGTCGGATCAGCCGCCGCAACCGATGACAACGGTATCCGCCTATCTCAAAGGGGATTGGCGACAAACTCCGGTGTATGAGCGAGATAGCTTGCAACCTGGGGATGTGATCCAAAGTCCAGCTATCCTGATTGAGTCTACGGGAACCAATGTCCTCGAACCCGGTTGGGAAGCGACGTTGACGGAACAAAATCATCTCATTTTCCGCCAATGTCAACCGATAGGGGATGAGGGAACGCTTGAGATGGATGAGATGGATGAGATTGACTGCGATCGCGCTGATCCGGTGTTATTGGAGATTTTTAATAATCTGTTTCGGGCGATCGCCGAACAGATGGGGGTGACGCTGCAAAACACCAGTACCTCCGTCAACATTAAAGAACGGCTTGATTTTTCCTGCGCCATCTTCGATGGGGAGGGCCAATTGGTGGCTAATGCGCCCCATATTCCCGTTCATTTAGGCTCGATGAGTGAGAGTGTGCAAGCCTTGATCACGCGATCAGGAGACTCCCTCAATCCTGGAGATGTTTATGTTCTCAATAATCCCTATAATGGCGGCACTCATTTACCCGATATCACCGTCGTTACGCCGGTATTTATCCCAGTTTTAGACTCTGATAATCTGAATAATCTGGACAAGTTTAACAAGCCTTTGTTTTATGTTGCCGCTCGCGGTCATCATGCCGATATTGGTGGGATCACCCCCGGTTCGATGCCCCCAAATAGTCGCCATATTGAGGATGAGGGGATTCTCTTAGAGTGTTTGGCTTTAGTGAAACAAGGGGTATTTCAAGAAGAAATGCTCCTGGATCTGCTGCGATCGGGTCCTCATCCTGCCCGCAATGTAGCTCAAAACATCGCCGATTTACAAGCCCAAATTGCCGCCAATCAAAAAGGCGTTGATGAACTCCTTAAAATGGTTCAGCATTACGGATTGACAACGGTACAAGCCTACATGAACCATGTTCAAAACAATGCTGAAGAATCCGTCCGCCGAGCAATTTCAGTTTTGAAAGATGGGGATTTCACCTATTATTTAGATGGTGGTGAGCCAATTCAGGTTTCTATCAAGATTAACGCTGAACAGCGTTCCGCTAAAATTGATTTTAGTGGCACAGCGTCCCAACTTCAGACAAACTTTAATGCTCCCGCCGCTGTGTGTAAAGCCGCCGTTCTCTATGTCTTTCGGACTTTGGTTGAGGATGATATTCCCCTCAATGCTGGTTGTTTAAAACCCCTAGATATCATCATTCCTGAGGGCTGTTTACTGAATCCTAACTATCCGGCGGCTGTGGTGGCGGGTAATGTGGAAACCTCTCAAGGGATTACGGATGCCCTGTATGGGGCGTTAGGGGTGTTGGCGGGGTCCCAGGGAACCATGAATAATTTTACCTTTGGTAACGCAACGTATCAGTATTACGAAACCATTTGTGGCGGGTCTGGGGCGGGTCCAGAGTTCTCAGGGACTGATGCGGTGCATACCCACATGACAAATTCCCGTATGACCGACCCAGAGGTTCTGGAATGGCGCTTTCCGGTACTTTTGGAGTCATTTGCCATTCGCCGGGGAAGTGGCGGCCAGGGGCAATTTTGCGGCGGATCTGGGGTGGTGCGTCGCTTGCGGTTTTTGGAACCGATGACGGCCTCGATTCTCTCGGGCCATCGGGTGATTCCGCCGTCGGGGTTAGGAGGCGGTGAGCCGGGCCAAGTGGGACATAATTGGGTTAAACGGGCCGATGGAACCCGGATGGATTTGGGGGGAACGGCAACGGTGGCGATGAATCCGGGGGATGTGTTTGTGATTGAAACGCCGGGCGGGGGAGGGTTCGGGACGCGGTAAGAGGAAGTGGCCGGCGATCGCCTCAACCACTTTGGCGGCGATGTTAACGTAGGGGGAAAGGGCCAATCACCAACAGAACAAGACAGCTACAAGTTACCGGAAGACCCGAAGTCTTTCCCCTCTTGGGAGGGGTGCCCGGAGGGCGGGGTGGGTGATCCGCTGTTCCCCTCTTGGGAGGGGTGCCCGGAGGGCGGGGTGGGTGATCCGCTGTTCCCCTCTTGGGAGGGGTGCCCGGAGGGCGGGGTGGGTGATCCGCTGTTCCCTGTTTCCTATTCTCCTTTCTCTCGTCTTATGAAAAAACTATCTCTGCTGTTAGCAAGTTTGTTGGCTATTCTCTCGGTCAACAGCATTAGTATTAGAAACTCGGCGGTTCACTTTAACCTGGAATTTGGGATTGAGTTGGCTGAGGCCCGTCGGGGCGGTGGCCGCAGTCGAGGGGGGTCTTTTAGTCGCCCCAGTCGTACCTCGCCGAGTCGCTCTCGCGGGTCTGGTGGGTCTTCGGGGAGTCGTACTCCCTCACGGACTACCCCCAGAAGCACTCCCAGAAGCACTCCCAGAAGTATACCTAGAAGTACACCAAGAAGTACACCAACCCCTTCATCGGGGACTGGCTCAACGGGGGGACGAGTCCGAGGTGGCTCGTTTACAACGCCAACTCCGGCCCCGGCCCCGACGCCGGACAGTCGCCCGGGAACAGCACCGGCGAGGGTTCCCGAACGGACAACTCCAGCCCCCACCGCGCCTCCTACCGCGCCTCGTGCGGACTCTTACCGCGATGAGACGCCACCCCGTGTTGAACGCTCTCGCTCGTTCTTCTTTGTTCCGATTCCCGGTGGGGGAGGTGGTGGCGGTTCGACGGGTTCCTCGGTGCAAAATCAGGGATCTCAGGTTCAAGGAGAGACGCAAGGGGTTCAACAAGAGGGACAAGTCGCTCAGGAGGCTCAGACGAGGTCTCAGGGGAGTCGTGGGAATGGTTCTGGGGGTTTTTTGCTGTTGCTGATTCTCTTCGTGGGAGCGGGGATTCTCATGTGGTGGTTCCTGAGTCGTCGTCGTTCGGATGCGGCGGCTGAGTCGCGGCTGACGGTGACGAAGTTGCAAGTGGGGTTGTTGGCTCAGGCCCGTGAGCTTCAGTCTCGTTTGACGGAGTTGAGTTTGGAGGCTGACCTCGCCTCCCCTGAGGGACTCAAGGAGTTTCTCCAGGAATGTTCGTTGTCGTTGTTGTCTCACCCTGATTATTGGACTCATGCTCAAGGGGAGTCGCAACGCTTTGCGAGTTCTCAGGAGGCGGAAAAGGCGTTTGAGCAGTTCTCGATTCAGGAACGCAGTAAGTTCAGTGAGGAAACCCTCTCGAATGTTGGGGGCCGGATTCGTGAACGCTCGGCGGAAGCGGATGAGAACTCTGATCCGGGTGAGCATATTGTGGTGACGTTCTTGGTGGCGACGCGGGAGCAGGAACCGCCGTTTGAGACGATTTCGGCGGCGGAGGATCTTCAGGCGGCGTTGCAAACTCTGGCGGCGGTTCCGACGGATTCGCTGTTGGTGTTTGAGCTGCTCTGGACGCCTCAGGCTGAGACGGATTCTCTGACGGCGGATGATTTGTTGAGCTATTACCCGGATTTAGTGATCCTTTAGTCGGCTTTTGAGAAATCTCTGGAACCCCTGAAGAATCAGGGGTTGTGGAGGGAGGCGATCGCCAGATTGTTGAGGGCGATCGCCTCTATTTTTTTGAGAATTTGCTGGAAATTTGCCTAGAAATGTGAGAAATGTGATATAAAAGGTAAAGTTTTTTAACGCTAGCTGAGAGCGCATTTCCTTTGGCGTTGCTATCCCGATTCGGGGTGGGCGAGGTTGGAGTGCGATCGCTTTTTTTTGTCTCAAAATTTGCCGGTCTTGGATTTTTAAAGTCTTAAGAATTTTTTAGCAAAACCACTGCGGAAAAAAGTTGACAAATCTCAGGGTCTAGTGTATCAATCAGCAGAGAGAGTTTTATGACAGCATCGTTGAGCGAAACCTCGGCATCGAGAGTCCCTTCACTTGATGCCGATCTTCGGATTAGGGATATTTTAAACACATTACCCAAGTCAGTTTTTGTTAAGGATCGTCGTCGCGCTTGGACAACGGTGGCCTTGGATGTGCTTCTGGCGACGGTTGGCTATATCGGAATTGCGATCGCCCCGATCTACTTACTACCGTTGTTATGGATCGTTCAAGGAACTGTGTTAACTGGCTGGTTTGTCATTGGTCATGATTGTGGACATCGCTCCTTTGCTCAGCGAAAATGGGTAAATAATTGGCTCGGTCATTTAATGTTTTTACCGCTACTCTATCCCTTTCATGGTTGGCGGATTCAGCATAATCATCACCACAAACATACGAATAAACTCGGGGTCGATAATGCCTGGGACCCTCTCACGGTTGAAACCTATGAATCTTTACCGGCGATCGTTCGTTGGCTCTATACTCGGGTGCGGGGACGGTTCTGGTGGGTTGGCTCGATTGGCCATTGGTTAAAAGAGCATTTTATTTGGACCCAATTTTCCGGCCAAGAACGCCAACACGTTCGCTTTTCCGCCCTATTTGTGATTCTGGTTGGGGGGACTGGATTAGGGCTACTCGGGATAACCACCGGCTGGTGGGGAGTGGTAAAATTTTGGCTGATGCCTTGGATGGTCTATCACTTCTGGATGAGTACCTTCACCATTGTTCATCACACCATCCCCGATATTCATTTTCAGCCCCAGGATACCTGGCATGAAGCCAACGCCCAACTCTGCGGAACCGTTCATTGTACCTATCCGCGTTGGGTTGAGTTTCTCTGTCACGATATCAATGTTCATGTTCCGCACCATCTCTCAACGGCGATTCCTTGGTATAACTTGCGTTCAGCCTATGAGGTGATTCAGCGAGATTGGGGAGACTATACTGTGGAACGACAGTTCTCAGCCGCCTTGATGCGAGAGATTACCGATCACTGTCATCTCTATGACTCTGAAGAAGGCTATCAACGCCTTTAGGGGAGATTGGGGTAGGAGGGAGAGCCGGGAAAACCCCCAAAAATTCCAGAATTGGGGAGCTTTTTGGGCAACTCTCACGTCACAATGGATGTGACTGAATTCGATGAGGCCAACAAGAGATCCTATGAAACCTGTTCTGAAATGGGCGATCGCCGCCCTTGCGGCGCTTCAACTCCCCCTCCTAACCCCCAGTGCGGCCCGTGCAGACGAGGCCATCAACTCCTTCCAATGTCGTACCAGTGATGGTGTGAATTTTACCGTGGCCCTCTCTAATGGTGGCCAAGACTCAGACCCAATTATTGTCTGGACCAGTGATGCGTTTACTCGGGCCGGTTACCCCCCAGCTCGTCGTTGTGAAGATGTCACCGAACGCTTCAATACCCTGTTAGAGGAAAATGGGAATAGTCTGGAGAGACTGTATCTCACTGTTGGACGTGTCAATCGACAATCGGTGGTTTGTGCCGTTAATAGCACCCGTTTAGGCTGCAATGCCGACAATGTTCTGTTTACCCTCAGCAATAGCCAGCAGACCCCTGAGGAGGTCATGGACAGCCTGTCAGCACGGACGACGGGAACCTCCATCCAAGAGTCTGGGGGAATGCCCTATGTCAACTTGGAACAGTTAGTGAATAATCTCTTTCAACGTTAGGGTTTAACGTTCGGGTTGAGGCCGTTGCGCCCCCCCCAACGCTCTCATCTCACGATGATGTTCACACGGTCCCCCATGTTATGAGACAGAGATTGCTGCGTCCCCTGGCTATCCTGATGGCGATCGCCCTCTCCCTCCCTCTGACGGCAGCACAAGCCCTCACGGAAGAAGAAATTGAGGCGGTGGCTTCAATAACCACAGTTGTCATCGGTCAGGGCCTAGAAGAAGGGGATGTCGAAGCCCGCGCTGAATGGCGGCCCGGGTCAGGGGTTCTGGTAGCTCGGGAGGACGAGTTTTACTATGTTTTGACGGCCCTGCATGTGGTGCGTACCCAGGGGGTGGAATATGGCATCCGCACCAGTGACGGCAAAGTTCATAAAGTCGATCTCCTTAAGCATCAAGACAGTATTCTCTATTTCGGCCAAGAGGTCGGAGACTATGGAGACTCCATTGAGGGCTATGATTTGGCGATGATTCGCTTCGAGAGCGAGATTGACTATCCCTTAGCCGTCATGGGTCATGCTCAGGATCTCAGTCAGGGCGATCGCCTCTATATCTCGGGTTGGCCTGACCCCGGTCCAGAACAAGCCCGTCGCACTCGGCAAACCGTCAGCGGTCAACTCACGGCGGTGTTCCCCCCAGCCCCCGACGGGGGCTATAGTCTGCTCTATACCCATGACACCCAAGTGGGCATGAGTGGGGGACCGGTGTTTAATGACCAGGGGGCTTTGGTGGGGATTCATGGCCAAGGGCCGGCCAATGGTGAGGCCTTTTGTATTGAGCCAGAGTTGAGTCGTGAGAACTCCTGTGGCCTGCGTAGTGTCGATTTTGTCGAGGCGTTACGGCATCAGGGCATTTCCCTAAGCTTTGAGAGTCCTCCGGTTGACCCGGATGTGATTGCCCGAGGTCTGGACAACCTAGAGACGGCTGATACCATTAACGACATTTATGCAGATTTTACGAATTTAGAATCTCTACTTCGAGATGGCCCCTCAGGAGGCTGTGACAGTATGCTGCTCGGAGATCCCTGTGACGGTTTATAAGATCGGGTGTGTTAGATAAGCTCTAAAAACGATATCGTCAACCTGTTGGTGTGTGGAGAACTCGGGCGTATGCAAGGTTTGCTGATGGATTTCTGGGGACGAGGGGGTCCCTGGATTGCCTCAATTGGTTTAGGTTTGCTCTGTTGTCATGACCTATCACCGGCCTGGGGAACGGCAGGTCACGCCTCGTTGGACTCTCACGAGTCTCAACCCGCGTTGCAGAAAGCACCGCCACAGACCCGGGTGAAAGAGCAGTGGTCAGACACCCATCAGGATCGCGATTCTCGGCTTCGGCCGAGTTTCGCTCAGGGGTCAGTCCCGTCGGTGGCTGACCTCTCGGATGTGGCGCCGACGGATTGGGCTTATCAGGCGTTGCAATCGTTGGTGGAGCGCTATGGTTGTGTGACCGGGCTACCCGGAGGCGGCTTTGAGGGACGGCGATCGCTGACCCGGTATGAGTTTGCTGCCGCCTTAGATGGCTGTTTACAGGCTTGGGGGGAGCGGCGATCGCTCGATGATCTCTCGGCCGAGGAATGGGAGACGTTAGAACGACTTCAGAGAGATTTTAGGCAGGAACTCAACAGTTTAGGCGATCGCGTGGCGGATCTCGATCGCCAAATCGCTCAGTTAGAGGCCCAGGAGTTCTCCCCCACCCTCGTCATGGGGGGAGAGTCGATTATTGCCCTCTCAGCGGGCTTTGGTGGCAATGATACCAGTGGAGATGCTACCAACCCAGTGTTAACCCATTTAACTCGTTTGGGGTTTGTTTCGTCCCTGACTGGACGCGATCGCCTCAGATTGGAGTTTCAGGCCTCCAACTTTGCCAATCGCGGCTTTGCGAGTCCCTCGGGATTTAACTCAGACATGGCCTTGCTCTCGTTTCAGGGCAACACGAATAATGAGATCCAACTGAGTCGCCTAGAGTATCGTGTCGCCCTCAGCGATCGCTTTGTCATCACCGCTCGTCCCGTCGGATTTAGTCTCAGCAGTGTCCTCACGGCCAACTCCCCCTATTTTGACGCGGGACGCGGGGCCATTTCCCGCTTCGCTGAAGCCAGTCCCGCCTTTAAACTCGGTCGCCTCGATGCTGGAGGGGGCTTTGATTGGCTCATTAGTGATACCGTGCGGCTTCAGGGCGCTTATGGAGTCCGCAATTCTCATCGCCCCCAAGAGGGTCAAGGGCTGTTTAATAGTGATCACTCAGCGTTTGGGGTGCAACTGTTTTTGAAACCCGCGCCGACGGTTCTGACGGGGATTTCCTATCTCAATTCCTATTCCGGGAATGGTCGCCTCGATACCTTTACCGGCAGTTTCTTGGCTGATACCAACTCGTTTATCAATGAACCGGCTCGTATTCAGGGGGTCAATGCCACGCTACAATGGCGCGTAGTTGAGAATGTAACCTTCTCAACTTGGGGAACTTGGCTCTTTAGTGATGCCCTCGACTCCGATCGCTCGGCCACAACCACCAGTTATTTGTTTGGCTTGAGTTATGCCGATCCGTTTCAACGAGAAGGGGATTTATTGGCCTTGTTGGTCGGACAGCCGTTGCGAGTCGTCAGTGGGACGGGGTTACCCTTTGGGGAGGATGAGGATACGTCATTACATTTTGAGTTGTTTTATCGCCTACGGCTGAGCGATCGCATTTCGATTACCCCAGGAGTCTTTGTGGTCACGAATCCTGAACATAATGCTGATAATCCGGCGTTAGTGGTGGGAACGATTCGCACCACATTTCGCTTTTAGAGATTTGTTTTTTAGTTGTTTATACGTCAATTATGAAAACGCATAAAGTCGGGTTAATGCTAGTACTCATGACATCCCTAATCGGAGGATGTCATCTGATGGAAACCTCGATTCCTGAACTTTCCCAAGGCGGGGAAGTTCTCACCGCTAGCGGTGATGAGGATATTCAGGCCTTGGAGGTGGCGGCCCACGAACAGGTGAATGCGTATCGCCAACGTCAGGGATTGTCTCCTCTTGAACTTGATGAGCGTGTCAGTGCGATCGCACGCCGTCATTCGCAAGATATGGCCTCAGGAGAGGTTCCCTTCAGTCATGATGGAGTTCAGGAGCGGTATGAGGCAATTGGAGACTTGATATCCTATCGCCAAGTCGCCGAAAATGTCGCCTATAATTTCGGTCATTCTGACCCAGTTCAGCAAGCCGTTGACGGTTGGATTGAAAGTCCGGGTCATGAACGAAATATGACCGGAGACTATGAACGAACGGGGATGGGAATTGCCGTTAATGACGAAGGGGAATATTATTTCACCCAGCTATTTGTTCGTCCTCGTTAACATCTCGTCAAGACCTCGTCAAGACCTGGATTTGCCCTGATAGCCGTATTAACGATTCACTGCTACTTCGGTCTCCTATGACTTTTGTTTCAATCCTCTATGGCTTATTTTTACTCAGTACCATTATTTTGTACTGGGGAATCCCCAATCGTCGCTTCCGCTTAGGACTAATTCTAACCGCAAGCGTCATTTTTTATGCCTCCATTCAACTCCAATCCCTGCCGTTTCTCCTCCTCATGGCATGGATAACCTTTGCTCTCGGAAACCCTCTTTCCCAAACCACACCCACGCAGCACCCTGACCAAACGAAAACCCTGAGTAACGAAGCCTGGAATCACCTTGAACTCCGGTGGCAACAGCGGCGACGCTGGCTCTTAACCGCCGGTATTGCTCTAAACACTTTAATTTTAGTAGCCTTTAAATATGCCCCATTTTTATTCCCCAGCTTAACTCAAGATTCGCCCATCTTAGCCAGTTGGCTCGACCCCTATTTGATTATGCCCTTGGGGATTAGCTTTTTTGGCTTTGAATGTATCGCCTATCTCATCGATGTCTTTCGCGGCGCACCCCCGAGCCGCAATTTCTTTGAATTTTCCGCCTATAAATTTTATTTTCCTAAACTAATTTCTGGTCCCATTACCCGCTTTCACCAGTGGTTTGAACAATGGCAACTGCAACGTCCCCTGAGAATTGAACAAGTCACCGATGGCTTATGGTTAATTGCCAGCGGCGCGATTAAAAAGGGATTACTCGCCGATAACTTAGCGATTTTTGTGAATCTCTGCTTTGAAAACGCGCAACGGGCCGGCAGTGTCGATTTACAACTCGCCGTCATTGGCTATGGGTTGCAACTGTATCTCGATTTCAGTGGGTATGTGGATATGGCCCGAGGCAGTGCCTTGTTATTGGGTTGGACATTA
The DNA here is from genome assembly GCA_004299065.1 of Phormidium sp. SL48-SHIP. Taxonomy (GTDB): domain Bacteria; phylum Cyanobacteriota; class Cyanobacteriia; order Cyanobacteriales; family Geitlerinemataceae; genus Sodalinema. The sequence goes on from SIHH01000090.1 coordinate 9,982, forward strand.
CCGGAAAACTTCAATTTTCCCTATCTCTCCACCAGTGTGGCCGATTTTTGGCGTCGCTGGCATATGACTCTGGGGAGTTGGCTACGGAATTACCTCTATTTTCCCCTGGGAGGATCCCGGCAAGGGTTAGGGAGAACCTGTCTTAACTTGATGGTGGTGATGCTGATTGCCGGATTGTGGCATGGAAGTGCCACGGCGGGGATGAATCCGGCGGGGTTTATTGTCTGGGGGGCCATTCATGGCGGTGGCTTGGTGATTCATCGCCTCAACGATACCGTTTCCCAACGCTGGCAGGGGTTAGCCGCCTTGTGGCGTAGTGTTCCTGGCATCGTCTTGGCGTGGCTATTGACTCAGGGGATGGTGTTCTTCTCCTGGATTTTCTTCCGTCTCCCGGATTTACAAGTCTCGGGTTGGGTGGTACGTCATCTCTGGGGCCATTCTCGCGATGCCCAGTTTTTGGATCTCGTCTATCTCGAAACCGTCGGTTGGATGCCGGAACAGTTGGCGATCGCCTTCCTGGGGATTTTCGCCGCCATGTTCCTGGCCCATTTCTTCGATCGCATCCTGCAAGTTCAACTCAACTGGCACGTCAAAATTGCCCTAGTTCCCATCTGTTGGTACGTAGTCCTCCTATTTGCCCCAGAAAACAGTCTCCCCTACATCTATTTTGATTTCTGATCACAGGCCCAATCACAGGCCCAACAGATATCTCGCCGGGGAACCCTAGAAATAGGGGAGATTGTCCCAAGAAAATCCGACCGTCAGAGACGATTGTGCAAAGATTGTCTTAATATGGGGATGTATCACCACTATTAAACTGCGTTTGCATCGCTTTGGGCTGCCACTGCTATAGAAACAAGCCATGAGTACGATTTTAGTCGTTGAGGACAGTACCTCCCAACGGGAGATGATTGCCCACCTGTTGAGAAACCAGGGGATGCAAGTGGTACAGGCGCGAAGTGGCGTAGAGGCCCTCAAGTATCTCAAAGGAAATACCCCCGATTTGGTGGTGTTGGATATCGTGATGCCGAACCCCAATGGCTATGATGTCTGCCGCAAGATGAAAGGCCATCCCCGAACAAAAGACATTCCTGTGATTATGTGTTCCTGTAAGGGCGAGGAGTTCGATCGCTACTGGGGGATGAAAGTCGGGGCCGATGCCTATATCGCCAAACCCTTCCACCCGGACGAGATGATTAACGCCGTCCGCCAACTCCTCACGGTGTAGGCCTTCCCTCGGCGGTACGTTCAGGCCGCTTCCCCCCTCTTGCCTCTTGCCATCCCCTCCTGGGAGGGGTTAGGGGTGGGTTATGCCTCTTGCCTTCTTCTCTCCTGTTCCCTGTTCCCTGTTCCCTGTTCCCTGTTCCCTATTCCCCCAACAACCCCTCCAACGTCGACAACAACTCCGGCTGCGAGAGAGGTTTCGTCAAATAGCCGGTACAGCCGAGTTCCTTGGCAATTTGCTGATATTTTTGGCTACTGTGGGAGGTTAGCATGACAATCGGTAATTGGGCCAATTCTCCTCCCTGGCGACAATAGGTGAGGAACTCAAACCCGTTCATATGGGGCATTTCGATATCGCACAGGGCCAGGGCAATCTCAGGATGATCTCGAAGTTGAGAAATCGCCTCCTGACCATCTCGGGCCTGAACCACCTCATAGCCAGCATCTCGTAAGGTAGCCGTGAGGGTATGGCGGAGGTTAATCGAGTCATCAATCACCAATAGCACAATTGACTCGCGGACGGCTTCACTGGCCGCCGGAGAGAGGGACAGAGGTGAGGGTCCCCCGTTAGATTGACTGGGTTGGCCGAGGGTAAAACGTGAGGTGGTTTGGGTATCGCCGCTAAACTGGGTTCGAGAGACAATGTTTTGCGGTAAAACGGGACCCGCCTGAGTTTGGAAGATTTCCCCGCCATCGATGACCAAGGCCAGACGACTATCACTGAGGATACTACAGCCATAGACATAAGGCGGTGGCGCGATCGCCTGGCCCAGCGGACGAATCACCAACTCCTGTTCCCCAATAATCCGGTCAACCTCCAACCCCATTAAGCGGCCCGCCTGACGCAACAACAAAATCGGCGCACTCAAATCTCGGGAAATGGAGAGTTTGTTGGTGGTGGGTTCTTGTTTCTCCTCCACTAGAGAGGATTGATAATGCAGTAAATCCGCTAACTGACGCACCGACACCATGGTACGGGTGTCATCTTCCCCCTCCAGTTGCAAGACGCGATGATTGTCAAAATGCTTCAGATGGCCCGGTGGCGGCATGACAATTTTGTCGATAGAGTCGAGTAACAATCCATACGCAGACCCTCCCGCCTGAACCACCAGTAATTTGGCAATGGTAATTGAGAGGGGAATCTGGAGAATAAACACCGTTCCCTGGCCCGGCTGTGACTCAACGCCAATTCTGCCTTTGAGGGCCTGAAGTTGCGATCGCACCACATCCAAGCCGACACCCCGGCCAGAAATCTCGTTCACCTGGCCCGCCGTCGAGAATCCCGGTTCAAACAAGACATCTAAACTCTTCGTGGAAATAATCTGTCGCGCCTCGTCTTCCGAGAGGAACTTTCCTTCGACGGCTTTGCGACGAATCCCTTCTAAATTCAACCCCCGACCATCATCGCGCACCTCAATGGTCGTCTGGACCCCCTGATTATAGGCACGAATGGAAATCGTCCCCGCTTCAGGTTTCCCCGCCGCCAGACGGTCTTCAGCGGACTCAATCCCATGATCAAAGGCGTTACGCACTAAGTGCAGCAGGGGTTCATAGAGTTTTTGGGCGATACTCTGTTCAATTAGGAGATCGTTACCCTCCATCTCCAGCTGGACCTGTTTTCCCTGAATCCGAGACAGTTGTTGCAGCATCAAGGGGAACCGCTGTAACACTTCCCCAAAGGGCAACATCCGCACATCGACTAAGTCATCTTGCATCACAGAAAGCAATTGTTGTTGTTTTTCCATCAATTGGGCCAGTTCACGGCTACGACCGTAAATATCCTCGGTGTTTTGCTCAATTCCGCTCACTTGGCCAAAGGCCGTTTTCAGCAGTAGATGCAAATCGGCAATACTATCAAAATTAAAGCCATCGCCAGCAAGGGGGGGACTTAGAGGCGTTCCGGCCTGGGGATCTCGCCCGATTAAACGGGCCGCGTCCCCGGTGACGGTGAGGGTTCGTTCAGACCAATCGAGAAGTTGGCTGATGGTGTCTCGATGTTGATGCAGTTGCGATCGCAGCCGTACCGCCGACTGTTGTAGGGCCTCTTCTTCCATGGCCTGACGGTTGCGATCGACCAATAACTCCCCCAGACGGTGATTGAGGCGTTCTAACCCCTTGATATCCACACTCACCAACTGACGAGTGGCCCCCTCACTTCCCTGATTGGCGGCTTTCTTGTTTTTCCCAGACTCGGGAGATTGAGGCGTTTCCTCAAAAAATTCCCCCTCTTGAACGGGATCTTCGACGACATCGGAGGGGGTTTTATCCGAGAGGGGAGTACTCAGAGACGCCGCTTCGGGAGATTCCGTCGGGCCGGTTCCAGACGTCACCCCGGAACCGGCTTCTAACTCACTCTCGGGCGCCATTTCTGACTCGGAACTCGAGTTCACCTCCTCTTCATCGGCCACCATCGACTCCGCCATCGACTCCGCCATCATCTCCGGGGCCTCCTCCTCCAAATCTCCCCAAACCCCTTCGAGAAGATCCTCATCTTCGGCTAAATCTTCCTCCACGGCGGCGGTCATAAGTTGCGCAATGGCGGGAGAGTCAAGCCAGTTTTTCTCCTGTTTTGACACGGGGGGGAGGCGTTGGTAGCGATCGCCGATGGTCCGATTGAGACGACGCAGGGCCTCGACGACCATCACATCGTCATAGGTTTTCGGCTGCTGGGTATCACTGCGGTATTGAAACTTCGCCAACATCACCAACATCGAGAGTAAGGTCCAATGGCGATAGAGGGCCAAGCTTGAACTCTCTTGAGGGTCTTCAATGGAGGCTAAAAACCGCTCTAGCCATTTCTTAATCCCCGAAACAGTTTTAACCACCGTTTTTTTATGATTCACCGCTTTGCGAGGCAATTTGGGAATCATTAACTCAAAACAAAAGTTGGCCAGGGGAATCTCTTCCTCCCGCGCAAACCAAGCGGCGATCGCCCGAATCGCTCCCTCGAAAAAGTCCGCTACTGACCGCGATACCGGTTTTCCATAGCGTTTATCTGCCAAAAACTCCCGAAATTGTTTGAGTTCTACATCTAACGCCGTCTCCTCTTGGAGTGTTAAAGACTTTGCCGGGGAATTAGAACCTTTAGAATTAGAACCTTTAGGATTAGAACCTTTAGAATTAGAACCTTTAGAATTAGAGGGAATCGGACTCGGTTCT
>SIHH01000091.1:0-9618 GCA_004299065.1 Phormidium sp. SL48-SHIP
CCGTTTTGGGCCAATTGTCCCTCATTCTAGTTGATGACATTGCCGCCGTCCAAGCCGATTTCTAAGCCTGTTCCTAGAAAAAGACAACCATAAATCCCCTTTATTCTTACCTCTTGCCTCTTGCCTCTTGCCATCCCCTCCTGGGAGGGGTTAGGGGTGGGTTATGCCTCTTGCCTAATCCTGCCAAACACCCGAAAGAATACTACCCACCAAGCGATCTAAACGGTCTAAATCGGCAATTAACAACGGTGACCAAGATACACCGTTGCGGCGGCCCTCCTCAAAATGGTGGCGGCTGTCACGAGCCAAACGGTACAGTGCATAAGCCAGGGGACGATCAATCGTCGAGGTTCCTTGCAACGACTGATAGAGAATCTTCAACGCCAGTAACAGCGAGGTCATTTGTCCGGGAACCGGTGACTTCCCTTGCTGCAATAACACCAAGAAGGCATTAGGATTACGTTGCTCTTGTAAGGCCATGCCTTGATCGAGGATGAAATTTCGGGCTGTTTGCTCGTCCATCAGTGAATTTCCGGGAATCTCGCTATGATAGTTAAGAGCTTACTTCAAAAATCCTCTCCAACCTGAATCACCATGAGCCTTATTGGTAACGTCATCTGGTTAATCTTCGGCGGTTTGTTGTCGGGTATCGGTTACATCATCGGCGGACTGGGGTTATGTTTAACCATTGTCGGCATTCCCCTGGGGATACAAGCCATTAAGTTGGGCTTTGCCACGATGACGCCCTTCGGCCGGAAAATTGTCGAAGACGAGAATCCCAATAGTGTCCTCAAGACGGTTTTCAACGTCATTTGGATTTTGCTCTTTGGCTGGGAAATCGCCATTTCCCACCTTATTCACGCCGCGATCTTGGCCATTACCATTATTGGACTTCCCTTCGCCAAACAGCATATCAAACTGGTCCAATTGGCTCTATTCCCCTTTGGCCGTTCTTTCAAGTAGGCCTCTAATTTTCTTGGGAACGGCTAACGCCGTATTAACCGACTCAAGGTGTTCTCTAGGGCGGAAACGGCGCGAATGTCGTCTAATTCTTCGGCGACGGCGATCGCGCCACTGTATAAGCGAATGGCCTCTTGGCGTTCCCCGGCGGTCTGATAGAGTTGGGCTAGGGCCACGAGGCTATTCATCTCTTCCCGTAAATTTCCCCGTTCACGAACCCGTCGTAACCGCTCTTCAAGGAGTTCCTGACTGCGGAGATAACGGCCGACTGAGCGATGGGCGATCGCCAAGCCGTCAACAGCCCGCAGATAGGTCTCAAACTCCGATTCTCGACCCTGAACTTGGCGTAACGCGGCCCCATAGTTGGCGATCGCATTATCATAATCATCCAAGGCCCAATAGGCATCGCCGAGATGGTTAAAGGTGTTGGCCTGGCCCGAACGATCCCGAGACTGAATCCGATATTGCAACGCCTGTTCATAGAGGGAAATCGCCTGGCGATAGTTGCCCCGCGTGGCTTCGAGTAAGCCTAGGTTACTCTGAGTTAAGCCGAGAACCCGAATCACATTGCTCTCGGAGGCTAAGGCGAGGGCTTCTTCAAAGGCCTGTTGCGCTCTCTCAAGCTGTCCTCGCTGGAGGAGAACGGTTCCCAAATTGTTTAACCCCGTCATTAGGTCCCGTTGATTGTCTCGTCGTCGCGTCAGAGAGACTTGGGCCTCAAACATCTGCTGAGCTTGGTTTAAGTTATTGAGCTGAGCGTAGGCTGAGCCTAACTCCGTATACAATTGCGTGATTGCCCCCCAGTCGTACATCTGGGTATAGAGGTCGAGGGCCTCTTGCCAGAGGGCGATCGCGGCTTGATAATTTCCCTGACGGCGTTGTTCGCGACCTTGTTGGAGGCGGCGATCGGCCTCCGTGCGGGTGGAGGTATCCCGGTTGCGTTCGATGCGTACGCCAGCCTCGGGGGGGTCTACGTCTTGCCCCTGTACTGGCCGTTGGGGAAGCAGCAGCAACGCCAACAGAGATAGGCCCGCCAGTCGACTCATGGAGATTGGTATCATCGTCCCTTAATTGCTCTTGGCTTTAGCGTCGGATTTAGAGTTAGGATATTTCTTGGGAGACCTGTTCTGAGGAGAACTCGCCGTTAGACGATTCGACGGGGCGATCGCTGCTTTCAAGATAGATCGCCCGAATGTCCTCCGGGAGATTGGCTTCGAGTTGCCGATAGCCTGAGGGTAACTCTCGGGCCACATCGGCGGGGGTGAGTCGTTCTCCTTCGGCTTGTAGATAGGCCGCAATGCGGGTTTCACTCCATTTGAAGGTTTGAGACATCACCACCATCAGGCGCGCCCGAGGATCGAGGAGATCGAGGGCCTGTTGGAGATAGCACCATAACGGAGGTGGGGCGGTTTCTAGGGAGTATTGGATGGCCTCAACATCGGGGAGTTGAGCCTGATCGATCGATAAGGCGGTCAGTTGAATCAGCCAATTTTGTAGGGTGACTTCTCCGGTCTCGTCTTCATTGGCGTCCGCACTGGGATTGAGGTCGAGCGATCGCATTTCATGAAAAATCCGTTGCCAAATTAGCACAAACAGGTAATCAGCCCGCACCGGAGAGGTAACGGAATGGTGAACGAGGGTGTAGACAATGGCACTGTACCGACAAAACAGGGCCGTAAAATATTTCCCCTCCTGTGGATAGCGCTGATAAAGCGTCAAGAGTTCGCGATCGCTATGATGAAAGAGAGACTTGACGATCGGATGGTGAGCTTCAGGAAACGTTGGGATTTGCACAATGATTCGCCAGAATGATTCGCCTGCGGGAAAAACCTGTCCTTAGCATACCGTGGCCACTGCCCGAATCAAGGAGAACGGGTCTAGCCTTGACCGGTTTAGGGGGCTAGTGAGTTCACCGATTTTCGTCAATTGGCTAAACTATAAAGAGAAATTCGCCGAGTCAAGCGGGAAGCTTCCCCGTATTCACACACATCTATGGTTGAACTTGTTTTGAGTGTACTGATTCCCCCGAGTCTGTTGGCTGCCCTACCGTTAATGGATACCCTGTTTTCGACTCAGGGCATTATGGTGATGTTGTTGGGGGCCTATGCCGTCGCCATGTGGATGTTTCTCACCAGCGCCCCGAAGGTGCATACGGTGATGGTCTCGGATCTAGCGATCGCCCAGCAGTTTTATGAAGGTGAGCTACGACTCCCGGCGGCGGAGGTTCCGCTCCATTACTATTACAACTACGATCAAACCCTCGGTGCAGCGGCGGTTGATCCGCTGTATTTGTCGGCGGACTTTGGCCCCTCGCGCCCAACTCCTGAACCTGAGGGGTTGTGGTATCAACTGAAAAAGAATGCCCAACTGCATGTGATCGCCGGGGCCAGTCTAGGCCGACAGAATCGCCAACGTCATGTCTGTTTTGATCGCGATTGTCTCGAAGAAGTGCTGTTACAGGCCCAACGTCAGGGGGCTAAGTATAAAATCCGCAGTGAAAAACCCCTGAATTTCCTCTTGAAAGACCTCCAGGGGAATGTTATCGAAATGGTGGAAGCCAAAGCCTAGAGAGAGGCTGAGAGCGTCAATCTAGGTGATTTGGCTGCACATGGTAGATGTTCTGGGTGGCCCAGTCGGCGCAGATGGCTGAGGGAAATTCTCCGGGGGCCAGGTTGCGCCGGGCCAGCTTTCCTTTGAGACTCGTCATGGGATCTTGGCCATTGGCGATGAGAAATTCGAGATCCTCGATCGCCTCCCAAGTGCTAAGGCGATCGAGAATTTGAACTAAGGCTTTGACATAGGGATGATCGGGGTTATCGTACCAGTCGGGTTGGGCTAAATTCGCTTGGTCAAAGCCGAGATGAAAGGTTAACGCCGAGGGGCCAAAGAGGGCCACGGTCACGGGTCGGGTTTCTTCTTGCAACAGCAGGTGATGCTCTCGGGCCAGGTCTTGTAGGTCTTTGAGGAGCTGCGATCGCGCCTCACTCGTCAGGGATGGCTCGCGAAGTTGCAGGGCGACGGTGGCCAAATAGGTTTGCAGTAACAGATGACCGAGCTTTTTGGCTTTGGTGGCCAGATAGACGGAGTTATAGTCGTTGGCTTCGATGAGTAAGGGGACGCGATCGACCACTTCGATGCCATACCCCCGCAGTCCGGCGATTTTACGGGGATTGTTGGTAATCAGGCGAATTTGGCGCACCCCGAGATCGTTGAGCATTTGCGCCCCAACGCCGTAATTACGCAGATCTGGGGCGAAGCCGAGCCGTTCGTTGGCTTCGACGGTATCGAGTCCCATATCTTGCAAGGAATAGGCTTTGAGCTTGTTAATTAGCCCAATTCCCCGCCCTTCTTGGCGCAAATAGAGAACCACCCCTTCGCCCCGTTGTTCGATGGTTTTTAGGGCGGCCTGAAGTTGGAGGCGACAGTCACAGCGCAGGGACCCGAGCGCGTCTCCGGTGAGACATTCGGAATGGACGCGCACTAAGACGGGGCGATCGCCGAAATGGCTCGGATCGCCTTTGACGATGGCCAGATGTTCGGTGTTATCCATCTGGTTACGATAGGCATAGACCTGGAAGTTGCCGAACTCTGACGGGAGGGCGGCGATGGTTTCTCGGGTGATAAAGCGCTCGTTTTGCAGGCGATAGCTAATCAAATCGGCAATGCTGATCAGTTTCAGGTGATGAACTTTGGCGTATTCAATCAGTTCCGGAAGTCGCGCCATGGTTCCGTCGGGGTTTTGGACTTCACAGATGACTCCGGCGGGGTAGCATCCGGCCAGACGGGCTAAATCAACTCCCGCTTCGGTATGACCGGCCCGTTTGAGAACCCCGCCTTTCTGGGCGCGCAGGGGAAAGATATGTCCGGGACGGCGCAGGTCTTTGGGTTGGGTTTTGGGGTCAACGGCGGCGCGAATGGTGCGGGCGCGATCTTCGGCTGAAATTCCTGTCGTGACGCCCAATTCTGGGGACGCATCGATACTGACGGTGAAGGCGGTTTGATTGGCTTCGGTGTTGCTGGTGACCATCAGGGGCAGATCGAGTTCATCTAACCGCTCTTTGGTCATGGCGAGACAGATCAGTCCTCGAGCTTCGACGGCCATGAAATTAATCATTTCGCCGGTGACGGCTTCGGCGGCACAGATGACATCTCCTTCGTTTTCGCGATTTTCATCATCGACGACGACGACAGACTTTCCGGCCCGCAGGTCGGCTAGGGCATCTTCGATGCTGTCGAAGTGAAATGAGCGGTCGGCGTTGGCTTGAGACGATTCCACGGATGTTTTCGCTTTCTTCAACTAAATCGTTAACTTTCTTTAAGTCTTTTCAGATTGTAGCTCGAAATCGGGGTCTGCCGCGAGGGCGATTCCTGAAGTCTCGCTGAAAATGCGATAAGCTCTCAAGTGTAGACCGCAGGACAGGAGACGAAAATGGAAGTTCCAGCTTGGATGGATTGGGTGGTGGTTGGCTTTGCGATCGCCCTCTTGGTTGGCAGTGGCTTGGTCATGTCTAATGGGGCGATTAAAGCCGAAAAAGAACTCAATTCTAAGGGAAATAAGAAGTAAGACGACGACGTCGTCGCGACGTCTCCGGGCGCGATTGGGTGCGTTCTCTCTGGTGGAGAACGGCACCCTTTTCTATGGCCGTTTTTATGGCACTCGCCTGACTCTCTCGGAGGTCTCTAGGAGAACACGAATCAGTCAAACCAAGAGTAGGAAAGGGTTTTCCGGTTGTGGCTTGCTAAGGATTCATGGGTCACCTCTCCACACTCGCGATCGCTCGGGCGATGGCCAACGTGAACCCTCCCCCCCTAGCTGAGGCTTCTGTCGAGGGTGAGGAGACTGATGGTGATGGAATTGCCCCTGATATCTTCACGGTGTTCAAGTCTAAAGATTTGCTGAAATTGCTCGATGGCTTATCAATTTTCATGATAGAATGGTTGTTAAAACCAATTAGATATATTGACGCTTTGACAGCTTGGAAATAAGTCTTCTCAACAGCATCGGTCGGGTGACTTAGGTGAATTTCGCCATTTCGAGGTTACGAGACTCTGAGGAGGTGCAATCGATACTAGCAACAATGAACCTGTCAACCCCCAATCATCCTAGCGGTCTAACTCAACCGCCACCATCATTTGTGGTTTCCGACTCTGCTGATGCACAACCGTCCCCCCTGTGGCAAACGAAGCTGGCAACGTCTATCTTAACGATTCGGGAGTCGTTGTTGCTATCTGAACTTCTCCAGCGGACGGCTGATGAGGTGCATCAATTATTGCATCCCGACGCAGTCGTTGTCTATCGTTGCGATCGCCCTCAATTCAGTCAGATTATGGCGGAAGCGAGTGCTTCGCGTCAATGGTCAGTCTTACACCGACGGCTTCATACCCCGATGTTAGAACCCGGCTGGTACAGTATGGCTCTAACGTCAGACTTATTTCGATTAGATGATTTGCCCGGATTTAATTCTACCCCATGCTGTGCGGCCGGCGTCAATGATACGGCAAACCATTTGGTCATTTCCCTAGTGGCAAATCAGAGGTTTTGGGGAATGTTGCTTGTTGAGGATTTCTCTTCATTTCGGCAATGGAAATCTTTTGAATTAGATGGACTCAAGCTCATTGGCCGTCATGTCAGCCAAGGAATTCAACACGCTCTTGAGGTTGAGAAACAAGCAAGTTTAAAAACCCAAAGTGACTCACGATCAACATCACCGCAAATATCAGCGCCAACCACGGCTCGACAGCCGGATAACTCGCGACAGTTGAGTTCCAATGACGACGAAACCTTAGAGCGCAAACAGTGGAGATTAGAGCAAGCTCGACGGAAGCAAGAAGAAATCCAAAAAACCATTGAAGAACAATCGGCAATCTTACGCAGTTTTTATAACTCCTGTCCACTGTTAATGGGGGTAGAAGAGTTGGTTGAGGATGATATCAACATGATTTCTTATAATCATGCCAGTCTCTCGGTGTTGTTTGAGGAAATTACCCCGATTCCAGGAAATTCATGTCAAACTGGTGTTGCCGACATTCGACCCTCTTCCGAGATTTTTCAACTTTGGTTAAGCCGCTATCGTCAAGCTCAAACTGAACAGCGTCCGATTCAGTTTGAATATCAGTATCAGGTCGATGACAAAACCTATTGGTTTTTAGCGATTGTCTCATTTTTGGGCTTCTCGCCTCAGCGATGTCCCCGATTTTCTTATGTGGTTGAAGATATCAGCGATCGCAAACAGCATGAACTCGAACTCAAACAAGTCAAAGAGCAGCTTGAATTAGTCATTGAAGCAGCGTCCGAAGGGTTCTGGGAAATCGACTATCGTAGCGGTCATTTCTATTACTCATCCCATTGGAAAGAAATGTTGGGCTATCAAGACCATGAACTGGATAATTCTGAGAACACTTGGCGGGACTTAATTATTCCAGAGGAATTAGATGAAGTCTCACAACTCTTAGAGGATTATAAAACTGGAAAAACCGATGAATTTATTAAAACCATCCGGTTTTGTCATAAAGATGGCTCAATTCGCTATATGTATTGTCGGGCGATCGCCGTCAAAAATTCATCGGGGCAAGTGCTACGTATTATCGGCAGCAACTTAGATATTACCGACTTGAAAAAAACAGAAATTGCCCTGCAAAAAAGTGAGCAAAGTTATCGAACTATTGTCGAAAATAGTGAAGAGGGTATTTGGGTTGTCAATGCCAAAGATCAGACCACATTTGTCAATTCTAGATTGCTCGAAATGCTAGGATATTCTGAAGAAGAACTCCTTAGTCAATCTTTTCTCAACTTCATGGCTCTTGAAGACCAAGAGATTGCCAAAGAGCATTTACAACAGCGCAATCTCAGACCATCTGAAAGTCATATCTCCAAATTCAGGCGTAAAGATGGCTCAATTCTGTGGGCGAGAGTATCCACAAACACGCATCATGATGCCGAGGGAAATCCTTGTGGGGCCATTGGCTTACTCACGGATATGACACAAATGATTCAATATCAAGAAGCCCTCGAAACCTCCCAAATGAAGTTAAGTAGTATCTTAGACAGTTCTCTCGATGGGATGATGGCGTTTCGTTCCGTTCGCGATGAACAAGGTCAAATTATTGACTTTGAATGGCTCTTAAGTAACCCAGCTGCTTGTGACTTGGTGCAACGGTCTAAAGAGGAGTTAATTGGTCGGCGATTACTGGTAGAAATGCCAGGAAATCGGGAGGAAGGACTCTTTGATGACTATGTAAACGTCGTTGAATCGGGGAAGCCTTATACTCGACAGTTTCACTACAACCATGAAGGAATTAACTACTGGTTTGAAAACGTTTCCGTAAAACTCGGTGATGGCTTTGTTGTTACCTTCCGTGATGTAACAGCGGCTAAAAAATCAGAACAAAAACTGCAACAGCTTAATCAAGAACTAGAAGAACGCCTGAAAGACTTAGAACGGCGGAATCAGGAGATGAAAATACTCAATGAGGTGAGTGATTTTCTCCAAGCTTGTCTAACCGTGGAAGAAGCCTGTTTAGCCATTAGTAGTTTCGTTAAACCCCTGTTTCCCAATTGCTCGGGTGCAATTTTCATGACGAACAACTCTCGTAATCAAGTGAGTCTTGTGTCCACCTGGGGCGACCAGTTACAGTCAACCGATCAGTTTACTCCCCAAGACTGTTGGGCGTTGCGACGAGGAGCCATTCATTCTGTCGAGAAGAGCTTACAAGGGTTGAAATGTCGTCATGTTCATGGCAACTTGCAAGATTTTTCAACTCTTTGTGTCCCAATGATTGCTCAGGGAGAAACTTTGGGATTACTCTATCTTAATAGTAATAATAAAGCAGAAATATCGATGATTGAACAACAATTAGCGCGAACGGTTGCCGAACAAGTATCGATGGCGATCGCCAACTTACAATTACGAGAAACCCTACAACAGCAAAGTATCCGCGACCCCTTAATGGGTTTATTTAACCGACGCTATCTCGATGAGTTTTTTGACCAAGAAATTCAACGAGCCAGTCGGAATGGTCATGGAATTGGAGTCATTATGTTAGACATTGACCATTTCAAGCAGTTTAATGATACCTATGGCCATGATGCTGGAGATTTTGTGCTGCAACAAGTGGGGCAACTGCTCAGTCGTAGTGTTCGCGGTTCTGATATCGCCTGTCGCTATGGGGGAGAGGAAATGACGCTCTTATTACCCGAGTCATCGTTAGCAGCAACAGGCCGCCGAGCCCAGGAAGTCTGTCAGCGTATTCGAGACCTGAAACTCACTTATAAGGGTCAGCCATTGCCTAACGTCACGTCGTCGTTAGGTGTGGCCTGTTTTCCGGAGCATGGTATGACTCGGGTTGACCTTTTACGAGCCGCTGATGAGGCACTGTACCGAGCTAAGAAGCAAGGACGTAATCAGGTTATTATTGGTGAATTGTCAGGGGTTTAGGCATCTATGGGGATATGTAGATGTCAGAGTGATTGCTGAAATAGACGGCAGATTAAACCCTTGGCTATCGGGGCGAAACATCCCCTCCCAGGAGGAGTTCGGGGTGGGTTCCCCTCCCCGACAAGATTAGCCCAGGAGGAGTTCGGGGTGGGTTCCCCGACCGGTTTCTGGTCAAGGCACAATGGTCAAGGCACAATGGTCAAGGCACAAATGACCCCCCATT
>SIHH01000091.1:9718-14303 GCA_004299065.1 Phormidium sp. SL48-SHIP
TGGTCAAGGCACAATGGTCAAGGCACAATGGTCAAGGCACAAATGACCCCCCATTTTCTTGAGACTCTGCCCAACAGGATATTTAGACTCGGGCTAGGGTGACTCGTTCGTCTTGATCTTGATATTTGCCTTTGCGATCCTGATAGCTGACGGAACAGGGTTCCCCTTCGAGGAATAGCAATTGCACAATACCTTCATTGGCGTAGAGACGACAATCAGCACTGGATGAATTGGAAAATTCTAGGGTTAAATGACCTTTCCACGCCGCTTCAGCAGGAGTGAGATTGGCAATAATCCCCGCTCTGGCATAGGTGCTTTTCCCGATGCAGATGACGGTGATGGTGCTAGGAATATCTAAGCGTTCTAGAGCAACGCCTAAGCCGTAGGAATGAGCCGGGAGAATGAAATAAGAACCATTTTCATCGTCGCAGAGGCGGGTAGGTTCTAAATTGTCGGGGTTGAAGTTTTTGGGATCGACGACGGTTCCGGGAATGTGACGAAAAATCCGAAACTCCGCCGGGGAGAGGCGGATATCATAGCCAAAACTACTTAAGCCATAGGAAATCACCGGCAGATCTCCGACGCGGCGGACTTGTTGCGGCTCAAAGGGAGAAATCATCCCTTGTTCAGCCATTTGGGCGATCCAAGTGTCGTTTTTAATCACAATTCGCTACAGGTGGAGTTAGAGAACGATCTGTTGAACGTTAGCTTTTTACCCTACCCTATTTTGTGGGAGGTTGGGCCGGGTTTGGCTTCAGCGTAGCTCGCGAGGGGGGTCCTAGACGGACGAGGGCGATCGCCGGGGGCCATCACCTCCTCTATACTGAGGAGGGGGAAATCGAGGGACAACCGAACCCCCAAGTTTTACCCATTGTTTTGCCCACTGTTTCACTGAGGAGACGCGATTTGTGAGATTGGTCATTCTAGGAGGACCTGGAGCCGGAAAAGGAACTCAAGGACGATTACTCTGTGAGAATCTGGGGATTCCCTGGATTGCGACGGGGGACATTTTCCGCAAGGCGATCGCCGCTGAAACGCCCTTGGGGATTCAGGCCAAACCCTATGTCGAAGAGGGGGAGTTGGTTCCTGATGCGATCGCCATTGAGTTTATCCGCGATCGCCTCAGTCAACCCGACGCCGCTGATGGTTGGCTCCTCGATGGCTACCCCCGCACCGCCTTCCAAGCCGAGGAGTTGGACTTTCTCTTGCAGAGTCTCGGACAACGGCTTGATGGGGCCATTTGGCTCGATGCGCCGGTAGAAGTGTTGATGCAGCGGTCTTTGGAGCGATCGCGCGACGATGACGCACCGCAAATCGTGCGACGACGAATTGACCTATTTCACCAACGTACCATTCCCATTACCGGCTATTACAAGCCCCAGGATAAGCTGTTGCGGATTGACTCCGATCGCCCCCCGGAGGTGGTGCAAGAGGACTTACTAGCCCAGTTAAACGCCCCCCAATCCTAACGACGTCGAGATTCAACTCACAGCTATTCCCAGATCGTACAGCCTTCAGGTATCCTCGATCGCGCCCATCACCTATACCATTCATGTCTTCGATTCTCCATCAGCTTCAGCAGCAGTTCAGTGCGGCCCTCGTGGCCGCCTTTGGGGAGGACTACGCCCATACCGATCCCCTCCTAGCCGCCACCAACAACCCCAAATTTGGCGATTATCAGGCGAATCTGGCCATGTCTTTAGCCAAACCCCTGAAACAGAACCCTCGGGCCATCGCCAGTCAGATTGTCGAGGCCCTCGATGTCTCAGACTACTGTGACGCGCCCGAAATTGCTGGGCCGGGGTTTATTAACCTACGACTGAAGCGGGAGTTTCTCGAAGGCCAATTGCAACAGATGCAGGGCAGCGATCGCCTCGGAATTGCGCCAACCCCTGACCCGCAGCGGGTTGTGGTGGATTTCTCTAGCCCCAATATCGCCAAAGAGATGCACGTGGGCCATCTGCGATCGACCATTATCGGCGATGCGATCGCCCGTGTCCTAGAATTTCAGGGTCACGATGTCTTACGTCTCAACCATGTGGGCGACTGGGGAACCCAATTTGGTATGTTAATTGCCTATCTGCGGGATGTCTATCCCGACGCCCTCACCCAGTCTGACGCCTTAGACATTGGCGATTTAGTGAGTTTCTACAAAAAAGCCAAAATCCGCTTCGACGAAGACCCCCAATTTCAAGAAAACGCCCGCCACAACGTCGTCAAACTGCAATCAGGCGATGCCGAAACCCGCCAAGCCTGGAAACTTCTGTGCGACCAATCTCGGCGAGAATTTCAGAAAATCTACGATCGCCTCGATGTTCACCTCACCGAACGGGGCGAATCCTTCTATAACGACCAACTCTCCCAAGTGGTGCAAGACTTAGAAGAATGCGGCTTACTCGTTGAAGACCAAGGCGCCCAATGTGTCTTCCTCGACGGCTATCAAAACAAAGACGGGAAGCCGCAACCCCTGATTATCCAAAAATCCAACGGCGGCTACAACTACGCCACCACCGACCTGGCCGCCCTACGCTATCGTATCCAAGAAGACGGGGCCAAACGCATTATCTATGTGGTGGATGCGGGCCAGGGAACCCACTTCGCCCAAGTGTTTCAAGTGGCCCAACGGGCCGGTTGGCTTCCCGAGGATGTTGAGGCGGTTCATGTTCCCTTTGGTTTAGTGCAGGGGGAAGATGGGAAAAAGCTCAAAACCCGTGCTGGAGAGACGGTGCGCCTCAAGGATTTACTCGATGAAGCGGTGAATCGAGCCAGAGAGGATTTAGAACAACGAATTGAGACCGAGGACCGCCACGAATCTCCTGAGTTTATTGAACAGGTGGCCGAGGTGGTGGGGATGAGTTCGGTTAAATACGCCGATTTGAGTCAGAACCGCACCAGTAACTACATTTTTAGTTATGACAAAATGTTGTCGTTACAAGGCAATACCGCGCCCTATTTGCTTTATGCCTATGTGCGGGTTCAAGGAATTAGCCGCAAGGGAAACATTGACTTTGAAAATCTCGGGGAGATTCAGTTAAAACTCTCCGAGGATGCAGAATTAACCCTAGCTAAACATTTATTGAGTTTAGCAGAAATTCTCGATGACGTGGCTCAGGAGTTACTGCCGAATCGTCTCTGTCAGTATTTGTTTGAACTGAGTCAGAAGTTTAATCAGTTTTATGACAAATGCCCGGTTTTACAGGTTGAGGAACCGTTACGAACCTCTCGTTTAGTCTTGTGTAATTTGAGTGCGAGAACCCTAAAAACCGGGTTATCTCTGTTGGGGATTCAGGTCTTAGAACGGATGTAATCGAGGGGTTTTATCCCATTTTTCATCAAATCGGGGCGAACCGCAAGTGGCGCGCCCTCCGCCAGCGCAGCAATTCTCATTTTGGCGAAACCCTGTTCAAGTCCCCGGCATCCCTGTATCGTAATGACATCCAGGAAACCCAGGGGGGGCCAGAGCCGTTGAAAAAGTAGGGGCGAAAAATTTTTCGCCCCTACAGTAACGGGTGTAATCTGCCTACCAGACAAGTGTAGGGGGCAAAATCGCCGCTATGGAATGGAGGATGCCGCCTTAAGCGCATTGAGTGTGTTTTTGTTTAGGCCAATCCTCGATTGCTATAGAACCGCAGACAGAAGACTTGGCAGGAGTTAAGGAACCATGTCAAAATCGGGACGGGAATGACCGTTGGGAGTCCCGGAATCACCGTGAAGAGTCTTCCCGGGAAAACCTGCTGCCCAAGTTTGTGTTATGTTTGTTAATACAATTTTCTAATAATTCTAATAAACTGAATTCAGAGAGACACTATGCAAGCAGAACAATATCCCTTTGCCCAAGAATTGATTACAGATGTTTCCGGTGAAATTCGTAAAGTAATCTTGGATTTCAGTGATTATAAGCGACTGCTAGAAGTTATTGAAGAAGAGGGACTTTATCAAGCCATGATGGACATTAAAAATGAAACTTCTTTGGACTTGGAAGCCGCCCTGACTGAACTTGAGAAAGAATGAAAACTGAGTATAAGCCTAGTTTTTTAAAAGACTTGAAGGCTCTGAAAAGTACCCCCAGATTTGAAACAATAAAAGCGTTAGCATTTACAGAAATCCCTAATTTGTTAAAGTTTGAAGAAATTGGTAACTTAAAAAAGCTAAAAGGGGATGAAAATGCTTATCGAATTCGCCTCGGTGATTACCGAATAGAAATTTTCTTTGATTGCGAAACAGTTACCTTCGCTCGCGTGCTACATCGTCAAGAGATCTATCGCTATTTTCCCTAGCTATTCTCGCGAGAGACAAAGGCTGTATGGATGGTATGGATGACAGATGGATTCGCGCGCGGGAATGACAGTGCTTTGTATATAATTCGTAAATAAACCGACTTGATGTTAACTGGTTTTCGTTCCCAGGGTCTAGCCTACAATTTAAGTCAATTTTAGTGAAGCAACTATGAAAGAATCATCGAACTATGAAAGCTGGTTTTATAATCGGTATGAAGATGGGCTGGCTTGTTTCGATCGCGTCTTGGAACTTGACCCCCATCATGCCATTTGCCAGACGGCTCGCGCCCTGACTTTAGCAACTATTA
>SIHH01000436.1 GCA_004299065.1 Phormidium sp. SL48-SHIP
TGCGTCTTCTAGGGCGTCTTGATGACTGGCTGGAGGGTCTGAGGATGGCGATCGCGGCTTCTTAAATAAGGTTTTTAAGGATGGCCAATTTTTTAGTTTTTTCATTAGTTTGTTCAACGGTTTGACTCCTGATCACAGTTGATGATGTTAATTGACGATGCTATACAACTGACTCTGAACGTATAACGTCTCGACGACAATTCTCATCTTGGTATAGCCCAATAACTCAAAGAATCAACGATAGTTACGAGCTTGTGTCTCAAACAAATTAGCATAAAGACCCTGCTTATCAATCAACTCATCATGAGACCCCGATTCAACAATACACCCCTTATCTAAAACATAAATCCGATCCGCCATTTTGACCGTCGATAGTCGATGAGTAATCAAAACCGCTGATTGTCCTTCTAACAATTCCCGGAACTTCTTGAAAACTTCATATTCCGCTTTCGGATCGAGAGCTGACGTGGGTTCATCCAGAACAATGACCTGAGAGTTACGCAGAAAAGCACGCGCAATAGACACCTTTTGCCATTGACCAATACTGAGTTCTTCCCCAGTAGCAAACCGTTTGCCAAGTAAATTGTCATAGCCAAGTGGAAGCGTTTGGATGACTTCATCTGCCCCAGACCGTTTTGCCGCTTTAATGATGCGTTCATCCTCGGAGGGACATTCCAGGTTCCCCAGCCAGATATTTTCACGAGCCGTCAGGTGATATTTAGCATAGTCTTGAAAGATGACACTAATTTGCTGGCGGAGTTCGCGAACCTTCAAGTCTCGCAAATCGATACCATCCATCAGAATGTGGCCTTCTGTGGGGTCATAAAGACGGCAGAGGAGTTTAATTAAGGTTGTTTTGCCTGAGCCATTTTCTCCCACCAACGCAATGACTTCTCCGGGTTTGATATGAAAGGAAGCATTTTTAATGGCTTTCCGCTGACTGTTGGGGTAATTAAAGTAAACATTTTTAAAAGAAATGCCCTGTTTCATAGGAGATGGAATGGGCTCTGGAGAGACTGGATCCACAATTCTCGGTTTAATGTTGAGAAATTCAAAGAGATAGGCCAGATAACGGTTATCTTCGTAAAGACCTGCAACGCCCTGAAGGACTTGCCAAAGCGCATCATAGGCTTTGCGGAAGGCTTGGTTATACAAGACCAAGTCCCCCACGGTGATATTGCCCTGAACCGTTTGATAGGCAATATAGGCATAGATCCCCCAGGTTGCCACCACAGAAATAAGAGTGGTGAAAAAGTCGGCTGAGGCGCGACGTAGGGCGATTTGTAGCCGTTCTTCCCGCAGTCGCCAACGTAATTTGCGGAACCGCCGGGAGAAGAGTTCCCCGAGTTGAAAGAGGCGGATCTCTTTGGCGTAGTTTTCACTGACCAGTAAGCTGTTATAGTACGAGGCTTCCCGTTGTGTGGCGGTGCGGCGTTGTAACCAGGCGTGAATCTCGCGAACGAAGGCGAGACGGACTAAGATGCGGGGAATCACGGGGAGTATGAGAACGCCACCAATAAGCCAGTTGAAGCTGAGAAGAGTACCTCCCATGGTGACTAGCTTGACGAGGTTACTGCCAATTTGCTCTAGGCGATTGAGTAGGCGTAGTGGTACGTTGTTGGCTTCGTTGCGGGCGCGTTCGAGGATGTCGTAGTAGTTGGGATCTTCGTAATGTTCGAGATCGACGGTGATGGCTTTATCGTGAATAATCTCGTAGAGGCGATCGGAGACGACTTGTTGCTGATATTGGTTGACGAGGCGGCCGACGGAAGTGAGGAAGGCGGCGGCGAGGTTCACCAAACCCATGGCAATCACCAGGGGAGCGATGCGACGAAAGGCATCTTCTGGGTTATCGGCATCAAACCCCATGGTGATGTTGTCGAGGAGCAGCTTCATGATATAAAGCCGCGTGATGGGAATGCAGCTTTTGACGATGGTGATACTGCCTCGGGCTACAGTCCACCAGGGGCCGCTATTCCAGACAATTCGGATCGCCCGTCCGAGGTGAATGACACGTTCAGATTCAAAGTCTAAGAGGTGACGGGTGCGCATAGTGGGAAGTGGGGG